>NZ_JASJSQ010000063.1:0-29891 GCF_030236855.1 Stenotrophomonas maltophilia group sp. Smal13 | reverse complement strand
ACTCCCGCTGCCACAGCCGCCGGTGTCCGTCATGGCCTGGCGCGCGTGCTGTCCAAGGCCGGCGTGTGTTCGCGCAGCGAGGCCGCGCGCTGGATCGCCGATGGCCGCGTGCGCGTCTCCGGCCGCATCGTGCGGGATCCCGAATTCCCGATTGGGCAGCCGGCGCCGCCGATCGAGGTCGATGGCCAGCCGATGGGCGCGCCGCAGCGCCTGTACCTGATGCTCAACAAACCGCGTGGGGTGGTGACCACCGCGCAGGATGAGCGTGGCCGCGATACCGTGTACCGGTGCTTCGATGGTGCCGGCCTGCCGTGGATCGCGCCGGTCGGGCGCCTCGACAAGGCCAGTGAAGGGTTGTTGCTGTTCAGCAACGATCCGCAGTGGGCGGCGCGCCTGACCGACCCGCAGACCGGGCCGGACAAGACCTACCACGTGCAGGTCGACCGCCTGCCCGATGACGCCACGCTGGCGGCCCTGCAGGCCGGCGTGGACGACGAGGGCGAGTTCCTCGTCGCCCAGGCTGTGCGCGTGCTGCGCAGCGGCGATAAGACCGCGTGGCTGGAGGTGGTCCTCGACGAGGGCCGCAACCGCCACATCCGCCGCCTGTTGGCGGCCTTCGACCTGCAGGTGCTGCGCCTGGTCCGGGTTGCGATCGGCGGGCTGCAGCTCGGCGATCTCGGCAAGGGCCAGTGGCGGGTGCTGGAGGTCAGTGACCAGCAGCGGCTGGGGGCCGCTGCACCGGGCTGATCATCGCCCGCGGCCGGCGGTTGCCGGCCACCGTTCCAGGCGTAGGGGGCGTCTGGCTGCTGAATTTCCCGAACGGAGCCTGCCCATGTACCACCCGACCCTCAACCAAACCCTGCGCTGCGCAGGCCTGCTGCTGCCGATGGTGCTGCTGACCGCCTGTGGTGGCCACAAGAAGGTGGCCAAGGCGGAAATGCCGGCCGAGACCCCGGTGGTGGAAGTGAAGACCCCGGAGCTGGATGGTCGCGGCAGCTACCGCTTCCTGATGAGCAACGGCGACAAGAAGATGACCGCCGATGAGTTCGATGCCTGGATGAAGGCCAATGGCATCCGCGTTGCCAAGGGCAACGGCCAGGATGCTGCCGCCAAGCCGGTGGTGGTGGCCAGCAAGGACGAGCCGAAGGGCAAGAAGAAAAAGAAGTGATGCCGGGAAGGTGCCGACCTCGGTCGGCACGCCCTCACGCCCGGTAGGTGCCGACCTTGGTCGGCACGCTTTGGCCGGTGGGGATCAACCCTTGATCACGCCCAGCTCGACACCGATGCGGGTGAACGCATCGATCGCGCGGTCCAGATGCTCGCGACTGTGCGCGGCGCTGATCTGGGTGCGGATGCGGGCCTGGCCCTTGGGCACCACCGGGAAGAAGAAGCCGATCGCGTAGATGCCTTCTTCCAGCAGGCGCTCGGCGAACTTCTGCGCCAGCGGTGCGTCGTACAGCATCACCGGGCTGATCGGGTGTACGCCCGGCTTCACGTCGAAACCGGCGGCGACCATCTTTTCGCGGAAGTAGCGGGTGTTTTCCACCAGGGTGTCGCGCAGATCGTCAGCGGCGGCCAGCATCTCGAACGCTTTGATGCCGGCGGCCACCACATGCGGCGGCAGCGAGTTGGAGAACAGGTACGGGCGCGAACGCTGGCGAAGCAGCTCGATCACCTCGGCGCTGGCGCAGGTGAAGCCGCCCAGTGCACCACCCATGGCCTTGCCCAGGGTGCCGGTGATGATGTCGATCTTTTCCAGCACGCCCTTCACTTCGGCCGAGCCGCGGCCGGTGGCACCGAGGAAGCCGGTAGCGTGGCATTCGTCGATGTGCACCAGCGCGTTGTACTTCTTCGCCAGCGCGGTGATCTCGTCCAGCGGCGCAATGAAGCCGTCCATCGAGAACACGCCGTCGGTGGTGATCAGCTTGGTCTTGCAGCCGGCGGCGTCGGCGGCCTGCAGCTGGGCTTCCAGGTCGGCCATGTCGCAGTTGGCATAGCGGAAGCGCTTGGCTTTGCACAGGCGCACGCCGTCAATGATCGAGGCGTGGTTCAGCGCATCGGAAATGATCGCGTCGTTCTCGCCGAGCAGCGGCTCGAACAGGCCGCCGTTGGCATCGAAGCAGGCCGCGTACAGGATGGTGTCCTGCTTGCCGAAGAAGTCGGCGATCTGCTTCTCCAGCTGCTTGTGCAGGTCCTGGGTGCCGCAGATGAAGCGCACCGAGGCCATGCCGAAGCCGTGGGTATCCAGCGCATCCTTGGCGGCCTGGATCAGGTCCGGATGGTCGGCCAGGCCCAGGTAGTTGTTGGCACAGAAGTTCAGCACCTTGCGGCCGTCCTCGAGGGTGATCTCGGCCGACTGCGGGCTGGTGATGATCCGCTCGGACTTGAACAGGCCCTGGGCGCGGATGGCGTCCAGTTCCTCGGCGTAGTGGCGGGTCAGGGCGGAGGAGGCGTCGGTCATGGCGTGGGCACGGCTCTGAACGGGGAAACCGCTGATTCTACCGGGCATCGCCGCTTGCCGACCGGCCCGGATGGGGCATCGCCACGGCCGGCACATGTTGCATCGCAATAGCAAACTGGTTAAAAATTCGTGAACCGGAGCTGTCCCGCTCCGGCCGCTGCGCCCGCTCCCCGCCTTCCACGCCACCGCCCCCACCGGAGACGCTCATGAAGCACGCCCGTGCCTGCCTCGCCATTGCCGCTGCCCTGACCCTGGCCGCCCCGTTCGCCGCCAGCGCCCAGGAAAACGAATCGCCGTACAGCTGGAACGTCACCGCTGTTTCCGATTACCTGTTCCGTGGTGTGTCGCAGACCGACGAGGATCCGACCCTGCAGGCCGGTTTCACCTACACCAGCCCGGTTGGCCTGTATGCCGGCGTTTGGGGTTCGGGCGTGGACTTCGGTGCAGGTGATCCGAAGACCGAGGTCGACTACCTGATCGGCTACGGCGTGGACGTCACCGAGCGCGTCAACGTCGACGTGCTGCTGAACCGCTACACCTACCTGAAGTCCAGCCACCAGAACTACAACGAGCTGATCACCACCACCACGCTGGATGACACCTACAAGCTGACGGTGGCCTACACCAACGATGTATGGAACAGCAGCACCGATGGCTGGTACTTCGGCCTGGGTGGCAGCTGGGGCCTGCCGAAGGACTTCACCTTGAATGCCAATGTCGGCCGCAGCACGTTTGAAGACGGCATCGCCAAGGATTACACCGACTGGAATGTCGGCGTTGAGCGCCAGTTCGGGATGGCCAAGGTCGGCCTGGGCTACTACGGTACCGACGGCAACGGCCGCGACAACTCCGGCAAGCTGGCCCACAGCCGCGTGATGCTGAGCGTGGCCATCGGCAAGTAACGCTGCAGGCGTTACCGGTAGGTGCCAGGCTTGCCTGGCACGCTTTACGAAAAAGGCGCCCATCGGGCGCCTTTTTCAATTTCAAGGTGTGCCGAGCAAGCTCGGCACCCACCCATCGCGCGCGGCGAAGGGTCAATTCCAGCTCAACACCACCTTGCCGGCCTTGCCTTCTTCCATCAGGTCGAAGCCCTTCTGGAAGTCGTCGATCGGCAGCTGGTGGGTCATCACCTTGCCGAGCGGGAAGCCGGACAGCACCAGCTGGGTCATCTTGTACCAGGTCTCGTACATCTTGCGGCCGTAGATGCCCTGCACGGTCAGGCCCTTGAAGATGATCTTGTCCCAGTCGCAGCCGGCGCCCTTGGGCATGATCCCGAGCATGGCGATCTTGCCGCCGTGGTACATGCAGTCGAGCATGTCGTTGAACGCACGCGGGTTGCCGCTCATTTCCAGGCCCACGTCGAAGCCCTCCATGTGCAGTTCCTTCATCACGTCCTTCAGCGACTGGTTGGCCACGTTGACCACGCGGGTGGCACCCATGTCGGCGGCCAGCTTCAGGCGGAAGTCGTTGACGTCGGTCACCACCACGTTGCGTGCACCGATGTGCTTGCAGATGCCGGCGGCGATGATGCCGATCGGGCCGGCACCGGTGATCAGAACGTCTTCACCGATCACGTTGAACTCCAGCGCGCAATGCGCGGCGTTGCCGTACGGATCGAAGAACGCGGCCAGCTCGGACGGAATCTGGTCCGGGATCGGCCACAGGTTGCTGGCCGGCATCACCATGTACTCGGCGAAGGCGCCGTTGACGTTGACGCCGATGCCGACGGTGTTCGGACACAGGTGCGGGCGGCCGCCACGGCAGTTGCGGCAGTGGCCGCAGACGATGTGGCCTTCGGCCGAGACGCGCTGGCCGATTTCATAGCCGGTCACGGCCGAGCCGAGTGCGGCGACGCGACCGACGAATTCGTGGCCGATGGTCAGGCCCGGCTTGATCGTGCGCTGGCTCCACTCGTCCCACAGGTAGATGTGCAGGTCGGTGCCGCAGATCGCGGTCTTCTCGAGCTTGATCAGGACCTCGTTCGGGCCCGGGGTCGGAACCGGAACTTCTTCCAGCCAGATGCCCTTGGCCGCTTCGCGCTTGACCAGGGCCTTCATCGTTTGCTGCGCCATCGGGGTGGAACTCATCAGGGGGAAAGCGCGGATTATAGGGTGCCGCGCGGATTTCCCATGTTGCGCTGCGGGTGCAATGGCGGAACGAAAGGCGTGCGCCGGCGGGCGTTTCGAACGTGCTGCGAACAGCGGCGTCGCTTCGCTCGCCGGGCATGGCTCGGCGCTACCGTCCGAGGCCAGGGGACTGTGGGGAGGCGAGAGGCCAGGCCGATGCAGGACCGTGAGCGCCATGGATGGCGCGACCGAGCCCCCATGGATGGGTTTACGGCGTGTCCTGCATCGGCCTGGCCTCTCGTCTCTGACCCATCGCAATGGAGATGCTGAACGGTGGAAGCACCTGATTGCATGACTTCCGGGGTTCGGGGCGGGGCAGGGCGGCGGGCTACAATCGAAGGTTCCACTACCAGGGGCCGCTCCATGCGCTCGAACCTGCTTGCATTCTCCATCGTCGCCAGCCTTGGGCTGGCCCAGGTCGCCCATGCCGCTGAAGGCATGTGGGTGCCGCAGCAGCTGCCGGAAATCGCCGGCCCGCTGCAGAAGGCCGGCCTGAAGCTGTCCCCGGAACAGCTGGCCAACCTGACCGGCGACCCGATGGGCGCGGTCGTCGCCCTCGGCGGCTGCACCGCCAGCTTCGTCTCGCCGCAGGGCCTGGTGGTCACCAACCACCACTGCGCCTACGGCGCCATCCAGCTGAATTCGACCGCGCAGAAGAACCTGATCAAGGACGGCTTCAATGCGCCGACCCTGAAGGACGAACTGAGCGCCGGCCCGAACGCCCGCGTGTTCGTGCTCGACCAGATCACCGACGTCACCGCCCAGGCCAAGGCCGCCATTGCCGGCGCCGGCAACGACCCGCTGGCCCGCAGCCGCGCGCTGGACGCCTTCGACAAAGCCCAGGTCGCCGCCTGTGAAGCCGACGCCGGCTTCCGCTGCCGCCTGTACAGCTTCTCCGGCGGCAACACCTACCGCCTGTTCCGCAACATGGAAATCAAGGACGTGCGCCTGGTCTACGCCCCCCCGGGCAGCGTCGGCAAGTTCGGTGGCGACGTCGACAACTGGATGTGGCCGCGCCACACCGGCGACTTCTCGTTCTACCGCGCCTACGTGGGCAAGGACGGCAAGCCGGCCGCCTTCGCCGCCGACAACGTGCCGTACCAGCCCAAGCACTTCCTGAAGTTCGCCGACCAGCCGCTGGGCGCCGACGACTTCGTGATGGTGGCCGGCTACCCGGGCCGCACCAACCGCTATGCGCTGGCCGGCGAGTTCAACGAAACCGCCAGCTTCACCTACCCGACCATCGCCAAGCACTACAACGCGGTGCTGAAGATGATCGCCGACGCCGGCAAGGCCGACGCCGACGTCAAGGTGAAGTACGCAGCGACCGCCGCCAGCATGAACAACGTGGCCAAGAACTACCTGGGCCAGCTGGAAGGCTTCAAGCGCATCGACGCCGCAGGCCAGAAGCAGGCTGAAGAAGCCGCCGTGCTGGCCTGGCTGAAGAAGCAGGGCGCTGCCGGCAAGCCGGCCCTGGCCGCCCATGCGCAGCTGCTCAAGCATCTGGATACCAGCAAGTCGACCCGCGAACGCGACCTGTTCGTCGGCCAGTTCAACAACACCTCGGCCGTTGGCGCAGCGATCACCCTGTACCGCCTGTCGATCGAGCGCAGCAAGCCGGATGCCGAGCGCGAGGCCGGTTACCAGGAACGCGACCTGACCACCATCGAAGGTGGCCTGAAGCAGATGGACCGTCGCTACGTGGCAAAGATGGACCAGCAGCTGCAGACCTACTGGCTGGACCAGTACGTGGCCCTGCCGGCCGCGCAGCGCGACAACGAAGTGCTGAACAAGTGGCTGGCCGGCAGCGATGCCGCTGCGGTCAAGTCGCTGGTGAACAAGCTGGGCGGCACCGAGCTGGGCAGCCTGGACAATCGCCTGAAGTGGTTCAAGGCCGACCGTGCCGCGTTTGAAGCCAGCAGCGATCCGGCCATCCAGTACGCCGTGGCCGTCATGCCGGCACTGCTGAAGCAGGAAGAGCAGAAGAAGATCCGCGAAGGCGAATCGCTGACCGCCCGCCCGCTGTACCTGCAGGCCGTGGCCGACTACAAGAAGAGCCAGGGCGAGTTCGTCTATCCGGATGCCAACCTGTCGCTGCGCATCACCTTCGGCAACGTCATGGGCTATGGCAAGGACGGTGTGAAGTACACCCCGTTCACCACCCTGGAAGGCGTGGCGGCGAAGGAAACCGGTGAAGATCCGTTCGATTCGCCGAAGGCGCTGCTCGATGCGGTCAAGGCCAAGCGTTACGGCGGCCTGGAAGACAAGCGCATTGGTTCAGTGCCGGTGAACTTCCTGTCCAACCTGGACATCACCGGCGGCAACTCCGGTTCGCCGGTGCTGGATGCCAACGGCAAGCTGGTCGGCCTGGCCTTCGATGGCAACTGGGAATCGGTCAGCTCCAACTGGGTGTTCGACCCGGTGATGACCCGCATGATCGCCGTCGACAGCCGCTACATGCAGTGGATCATGCAGGAAGTGGCGCCGGCGCCGCAGCTGCTGAAGGAACTGAACCTGGTCAAGTAAGGTTCGCGGTTCGGGGCGGTCCATCCACGCATGGCGTGGATCTACTGCCTGTACCGAGGGTAGTGCCGGCCGCTGGCCGGCAACCTCGACCAGATAGCCGGAGTTTCCGAAACCCCGCGACGCAGGTCGCGGGGTTTTTTCATGCCCGGCCCGGCCGGGTGCGCCGAACAGGTATCATCCCTGTTCCGCGTACTTCACAGGATGTGAACGAAACGCGGAAACCTCCTCCCCCCAGGACCCCTTGCACGCATGCGCATCCTGCTTGCCCGCCACGGCGAAACGCCGTGGAACGCCGAAGGCCGCTACCAGGGCCAGATCGATATTCCGCTTTCGCCGATCGGTGAAGCCCAGGCCCAGGCACTGGGTGCCCGCCTGGCCTCGGTGGACATCACCCGTGCCGTCGCCTCGCCGCTGTCGCGCGCGCAGCGCACCGCGCAGCTGGCGCTTGGCGCCGCGCGTGCCGACATGCTGCTGACCGAGCCGGAGCTGCAGGAAATCGCCCACGGTGAGTGGGAAGGCCTGCTCGCCAGCGAGATCAACGAAAAGGATCCGTCGCGCCTGCAGGCCTGGCGCGAGGAGCCCGATACCGTGCTGATGCCCGGTGGCGAATCGCTGCGCCTGGTGCTGGAACGCAGCTGGCGTGGCCTGGCCCGTGCCACCGAAGGCCTCGGCGAGCACGACACCCTGCTGGTGGTTGCCCATGACGCGGTCAACCGCGTGATCCTGTGCAAGGTGCTGGGCCTGCCGATTTCCCGCCTGTGGACCTTCCGCCAGGCACCGACCACGCTCAACCTGCTCGAAGGCGCCGACCTGGACAGCCTGGAAGTGGTGCGCCTGAACGACTGCGCCCACCACACGCCGTTCTTCGGCGAAGCCAAGCACCGCGCACTCTGACCCGCCACACCGAACCACCTGTACCTGCTGGAAGCACTGCCGTGACGAACACCCCGACCACCCTGGCCGATTGGCTGGATTACATTGAACGCCAGCACCCGGCGACCATCGACATGGGCCTGGAACGCGTGCGCGCCGTGGCCACGGCGATGGGTCTTGGCGCGCCGGCCGGGCGCACCATCGTGGTCGGTGGCACCAACGGCAAAGGCTCCACCGTGGCCTTCATCGAGGCCATCGGCCGTGCTGCCGGTTGGAAGGTGGGTGCCTACACCTCGCCGCACCTGCTGCGCTACAACGAGCGCGTGCGCATCGACGGGCAGGACGTGGGCGATGCGGCGCTGGTTGCTGCGTTCAATGCCGTCGAAGCGGCACGCGGCGACACCACGCTGACCTATTTCGAGTACGGCACGCTCGCTGCTTTGCAGCTGTTCGCCGACGCCGGGCTGGACCTGGCGGTGCTGGAAGTGGGCCTGGGCGGCCGCCTGGATGCGGTCAACATCGTCGACGCCGACGTGGCGGTGATCACCACCGTGGACATCGACCATGCCGAGTGGCTGGGCGAGGACCGCGAATCGATCGGTACCGAGAAGGCCGGCATCATCCGCGGCTGGAAGCCGGTGATCCTGGGCGAGACCGATCCGCCGTCCAGCGTGCTGGCGCGTGCCTATCTGGTCGGTGCCAACGCGATCCGCGGCGGCAGCGATTACTTCTACGAGCCGATCGACGCCCAGCGCTGGCGCTGGCGCGACGTCGGCCTGCGCATGGAGCTGCCGACCCCGGCGCTGTCCGGCCCGATCCAGCTGGCCAATGCCGGTGCTGCCATCGCCGCCCTGCGCGCGCTGGACAAGCCGGTGCCGCGTGCGGCGTGGGCCGCGGGTATCGCAGCAGCGCGAATCTCCGGCCGCATGCAGGCATTCGAGCGCGACGGCGTGCAGATCCGCGTGGACGTGGGCCACAACCCACAGGCGGCGGGCCAGCTGGCGCGTGCGCTGAAGGCCGAAGTGTCAGCCGGCCGCACCCTGGCGGTGTACGCCGCGTTGCAGGACAAGGACGCGGCGGGTGTGGTGCAGGCCCTGCAGGACGTGGTGGCCGAGTGGACCCTGGCCGGGCTGGACGGTCCGCGTGGGCAGAGCGCCGCTCAGCTGCAGGCACGCCTGAGCGGTACGGTGGCGGCCAAGGCACCGCTGGCCGATAGCGTCGAACAGGCGCTGGCGCAGGTGCTGGCCCAGGCTGAGCGGGGTGACCGGGTGCTGGTGTTCGGCTCCTTCCATACCGCCGCTGCGGCCCTGCAGTGGCTGCAGGGCGACGCCTGACCCGCGTTCAGCCAACGCCGACGCCGGCCGGTCCGGCACCCGTATAATCGACGGCAATCTCCGGACAGTTGCCTGCCTCACGTGGATACGCCTCTGAAACAGCGTCTGATTGGTGCCATCGTGCTGGTGGCACTGGCCGTGATTTTCCTGCCGATGCTGGTCAAGGGACCCGCACCCGACAGCGGTGTCGCCAATGTGCCGATCGCCGCGCCGGATGCGCCGGCCGATGGTCAGTTCGAAACCCGTGAGCTGCCGCTGGTCGCCCCGGCCGGTGGTGCCACCGGCCTGCAGACCGGGCAGGCCAAGCCGCTGCAGGAGGCTGCCACGCCGGCTACGCCGCCGACCGTGGACACCTCGCCGGCAGTCGCCGCCGGCAACTATGCGGTCACCTTCGGTGCCTACGGCAGCAAGGCCGACGCCGATGCGGTGATCGCCTACCTGAAGCGCTCGCAGCTGCCGGGCTTCGCTGAAACGGCCACCATCAACGGCCGCCAGGCATGGCGCGTGCGCGTTGGACCTTACGCCGACCGTGCCCAGGCCGAAGCGGCCCGCCTGCAGGCGGTGAAGATCCGTGCGGATGTGAAGGCCGAAGTGATCACCCTGGACGCGGCGGCCGGCAGCAGTGCCCCGGTTGCGGCCACCCCGGCACCGGCTGCGCCGAGCGCCAGCACCCCGTCCGCAGCTGTTGCGCCCTCGGCCAGCGGCAACCCGGTCCGCAGCGAAAGCCTGCCGCCGAGCACGCCAACGGCGACCGCACCGCCGGCCGCCAAGCCGGAACCGCCGAAGCCGGCGCCGAAGCCCGAACCGAAGCCGGAGGCCACCGCCAGCAAGCCGGCGACGGTGCCGACCACACCGGCAGCACCGGCTGCCAGCGGCGTCGGCTTTGCCGTGCAGCTGGGCGCGTTCGGTCAGGCCAACGATGCCAATGCCCTGCGCGACAAGGTTCGTGCCGCTGGTTTCAGCGCTTTCGTCGAGCAGGTGCGCACGGACAAGGGCACCCTGCATCGCGTCCGCGTCGGGCCGGTGGCCAACCGCGCTGACGCCGAGCAGCTGAAGGCGCAGGTCGCCGCCAAGGTCGGCGTGGCCGGCATGGTCCGACCGCACCCATGACCCACGCGCAGCCCCGTTGCCAGCGCCGCCGAAGGAGCGGGGCGCCATGATCGACGTGGTGCTGCTGATCGTGATCGCCGCCTCGACCCTGCTGGGGATGCTGCGCGGCTTCGTCGGAATCGTCATCGGCACCCTGTCGTGGCTGCTGGCCGCGTGGGCGGCCTTCGCCTTCGGCAATGATGCCGCCCACTGGTGGGCCGCTCCGGCGGCCCCCGGTGGCGAACACTTCGTCGGTGGCTACCTGGGGGTCGGCATCGGCGTGATGATCGTGGTCGCGGTCATCGGCATGGTCATCAAAGCCCTGGTCCACCGCAGCATGCTGACCAGCCTGGACCGCCTGCTGGGCGGGGTGCTGGGCGCGGTGCGAGGCGGCCTGATCGCCGCGGTCCTGCTGCTGCTGGGCAGCTTCACCCCGCTGACCGCCGAACCCTCCTGGCAGCGCTCGGCGGTGCGTCCGTTGCTGAACCCGACCGTGGCCTGGATGAACAGCAAACTGCCGCACTGGGAGGTTCCCGGGGCCGATCTGCTGCCCAAGGCCTTGCCGACCGACGCGCTGTCCCCATCTGCATTGATGGAGTTGGGCAAGAACGCAGGCGCCGGGTTGGGAAAGCCGGGCGCGGCAGGCGATAATGGCATCCTCAACCAGGTAGTGGCAGGCAGCGGATGGCTGCGGCCTGCGAAAGCGGAACAGGGCGATTCCTACGATCCGGCCGAAGTGCGCCCGGACGCTCCTGCACTGCCGGACAGTATCGAGCCGGGCGATCCGGCCAACGTCGACCGCGCGCGCGGCGACCACCGCGGCCAGGTACGGCCACCTTCCTTGTAACTGGGCACAGCCCAGCGGAGACCTCGCACCATGTGTGGCATCGTCGGAATCGTCGGCAACCAGAACGTCGCCGGGCAGTTGTATGACGGCTTGACCGTTCTCCAGCACCGTGGCCAGGATGCGGCGGGCATCGCCACCGCCAGCGGCAGCCGCCTGCGCGTGCAGAAGGCCACCGGCCTGGTCCGCGATGTGTTCGATGCCCGCACCATGTCCACCCTGGAAGGCAGCGTCGGCATCGCCCATGTGCGCTACCCGACCGCCGGTTCGGAAGGCATGGACGAGGCACAGCCGTTCTACGTCAATTCGCCGTACGGCATCGCGCTGGCCCACAACGGCAACCTGATCAACACCGAAGCGCTGCGCCAGCAGGTGTTCGAACAGGACCGCCGCAACGTCAACACCGATTCGGACAGCGAAGTGCTGCTGAACGTGTTCGCCTATGAACTGGAGCAGCAGCGCCAGCTCAGCCCGGAAGCCGCGATCCGCGCGGTGGCCGGCGTGCACCGCCGCTGCAAGGGTGGCTATGCGGTGGTCAGCGTGGTGCTGGGCCTGGGCCTGGTCGCCTTCCGCGATCCGCATGGCATCCGGCCGCTGGTACTGGGCAAGCGCAGCCACGCCGAAGGTGACGAGTACATCGTCGCCTCCGAGTCGGCCGCGCTGGACGTGCTGGGCTTCCAGCGCGTGCGCGACGTGCAGCCGGGCGAAGCGCTGGTGATCACCGCGCGTGGCGAGCTGTTCTCGGAAATCTGCGCCGAGCCGGCCGAGCACACCCCGTGCATCTTCGAATACGTGTACTTCGCGCGCCCGGATTCGATGATCGACAACGTCTCGGTGCACAAGGCGCGCATGCGCATGGGCATCAAGCTGGGCGAGAAGATCCTGCGCCTGCGCCCGGACCACGACATCGACACCATCATCCCGATCCCGGATACCTCGCGCGATGCCGCGCTGGAGATCTCCAACGTGCTCGGGGTGAAGTACCGCGAAGGCTTCATCAAGAACCGCTACATCGGCCGCACCTTCATCATGCCGGGCCAGGGCGAACGCGTGAAGTCGGTGCGCCGCAAGCTCAACCCGATCCACCTGGAGTTCCGCAACCGCGTGGTGCTGCTGGTGGACGACTCGATCGTGCGCGGCACCACCAGCCAGCAGATCGTGCAGATGGCCCGTGATGCGGGCGCGCGCAAGGTCTACCTGGCCAGCGCGGCACCGCCGGTGCGCTACCCGAACATCTACGGCATCGACATGCCGGCGGCCGAAGAGCTGGTCGCGCACAACCGCACCGTGGAAGAGATCGAAGCCCACCTGGGCTGCGACTGGCTGATCTACCAGGACCTGGAAGACATGGAAGCGGCGGTGAGCGAGGGCAACCCGGCGCTGCGCAACTTCGATTCGTCCTGCTTCAACGGCCACTACCCGACGGGTATCGAGCCGGGCTACTTCGAGCGCATCCAGCAGCTGCGTTCGGACGACGCCAAGCACAAGCGCCGCGCCTGAGGTCCAGGCGTGGTCGATGTACCCGACGTTGGTGGCGACCTGCTGCGCGCTGCGCAGCAGTGCCTGGCCGAAGCCGACCCGCTGCGCAAGGTGGCGCTGACCCAGGCCTATGCCGCCGCGTTCCGTGCTGGCCGCCTGAAGGTGGCGGCCGATGCACCGCCGCCGGAGCCGATCCGCATGCCGGGCCGGCCGCCGCAGCTGGTGCTGGTGCATCCGCGTGAAGTGCCGCGGCGTGGACTGGGCGGTGTGGAAGGGCGTGCCGCCTTCATCCACGCCATCGCCCATATCGAACTCAACGCGATCGACCTGGCCTGGGATGCGGTATACCGCTTCCGTGGCCTGCCGCCGGCGTTCCATGCCGACTGGGTCAGCTGTGCCGACGACGAATCGCGGCACTTCATGCTGTTGCGCGAACGTCTGCAGGTGCATGGCCACGACTATGCCGATTTCCCAGCGCACAACGGCCTGTGGGAAATGTGCGAAAAGACCGCCCATGACGGCCTGGCACGCATGGCACTGGTGCCACGCGTGCTGGAGGCGCGCGGCCTGGACGTAACGCCCGGCATGATCGGGAAGCTGCGCAATGTCGGCGATGGCGAAACCGCCGATGTGCTGGAAGTGATCCTGCGCGAGGAAGTGGCGCACGTCGCTGCCGGTTCGCGCTGGTATCGCTGGTACTGCGACCGCGCCGCTGTCGAGCCGCGTGCGCGCTTCAAGGAACTGCTGGTGGAGTACGCCGGCGGCTACCTGCATGGGCCATTCAACATCGAAGCGCGCCTGCTGGCCGGGTTCGATGCGGATGAGTTGGCCAACCTGATTGAACAGGCCGGTTGAAGAAAAGGGGACGGAGGGGATTAAGTCGTTTGTGGCACAAACGACTTAATCCCCTCCGTCCCTTTTTTCATGCGTTCGGCAACACCACGCGCTTGCCATCCACCGTTGGCCGGTTGATGTAGAACAGGCCGGGACCCGGCCGGTACGGCAGTTCGCTGACGCCGGCATCGGCGGCGTAGGTCAGTGCGGTGTCGCCCAGTGCATCGAAGTTCCAGTGCGCCGACTGCATCAGGTAACGCCGTCGCAGCAGCGCCTCCTGTGTCTGCGTCAGCGGCTGTCCGGCAACCAGTCGGCGTGCGATCGGCTGCAGGGCGGACGGCAGCTCCCAGCCGGGAACTCCAGCGGCATTGGCGGTCCATTGCACGCCAGCATCGATGGCCTGCTGCTGCATCACCTGCAGTGCGATCAGCTGGTAACGCCAGTCGATGCGCCGACGCAGCACCACCGCGGCGGTCACATACAGCACCGGCGACAACAGCACGCTGCGGCTGCCGGCGCGACGCTGCTGCTGCCACTGGTGCCAGACGTCCACCCAGATCTCCTTTTCACCCACGCCCAGCTGCTGCCGCCAGCGTTCGGCGTCGGCCTGCGTTTCGGCGTAGGCCGTGGTGGCCTGCAGCAACGCCAGTGGAGGGACCTGGTAGTCGGAAACCGCTGGGCGACGCAGCTGCTGCCGGCGTGGACGGCTGAGCAGCTTGGGCCCTTCTTCCAGCTGGTTGTAGCCACCGCCGATGTTGGCGTGCACGCCGGGCAGGGCGATCTCGGTGAACGTTGGCGCGACGCTGGTCAATGGATAGTGTTGGCGATGCTCGTCACGCGCGGCCAGTTGCACGACGTGTGCCGCGATGCCACTGCGCAGGGCGAGCTGCGGGTGTTCATCGGCGCGGCCACCATTGACTGCAACCACGGTGTCGAACAGTCCGATGAAGCGCAGCACCGGCGTGACGGCGGCGAAGTCCGCAGTGCAGGGCAGGCCGGCGCCCTGCAGCAGCTGGCGCCAGCGCGCGCTGTCCCAGGCCTGCAGCTGGTTTGAGATATCACGTACCGCGGCAGCACCGCGCGAATAGCCGAACAGATCCAGCTGCACGCCACGCAGCGGTCGCTGCCAGCGCGCGGACAGCTCGGCCAGTGCCGCCGGCAGCAGCACCTGCAGCGCGCGCTGCACTTTCGCGCGAACGCCACTGGCACCGATGCCGAAGGCCAGTCCGATCAGATCATCATCGGCATCATCGCGGGTCCCCACGCCCTCGACATAGATCGACAGCGAAGGCGCGGCCATCGCATCGCGGCGGCTGTCCGGATACAGCTGCTGCAGGCGCGCGATGTTGGTCAGGCCGTTGTCGTAGCTGCTGGTCAGCCGGCTCTGGTAGGTCGAATCATCATCCGCGCGCAGCTGCGCCGGGCGTGGCTGCGGAACCTGTGGGCGACCGCGTGCCAGGTTGTGTGCGTTGTTGCGGGTGCCATCGAAGAACAGGCCGATCCGCAGCAAGCCGACATCTTCGTCCGTGTCCTGCGATGGTGCCATGTGCATTCCCCGTCGTGGCTGCGTCACGGTAGCGCGAAAGCGGTGTATTGGCGAAGTGTAGTGACGCTTTTGACCTTACTTAACGCAGATGCGGTCGATCACAGTTCCTGATTTTCATTCCCATCTTCTATTGAATTCACACGACCCGCGCAGGCCAGATGGCCAGACCCGGTAGACCCGGGCGTGCTGCATCAACGCTGTTCACATCATTCAAGGAGCGACGCAATGTTGTCCAGATCGATTGGCAAAGCGGCAGGTGGCCTGGTGTTGGGTTTGTCGGTGGCAGCGGCCGCGCATGCGGCACCGTTGTTCGAGCCGGTGACGGTCATCAGCCGCGCATCGGCAAACAGTGAGCCCGCGCTGGGCAAGCTGCTGGCCACCCCGTCCACCGCGACGGTACAGGAAGTGCGTGTCGACGCTGCTGCCACTGCGCAGCCGCAGCTGGAGTTCGAACTGCTTGGCCAGCGCGTGCAGGCGGTGCGCAGCAAGGTGGAAGCCCTGCCCGATGGCGGCAGCATCTGGTACGGCCAGTTGCGCTCGCCGTCCGATCGGCTGACTGCCGCCACTTCGAATGGCCAGGATGATCCCGGTAATTCAGTGATCCTGGTGCGTTCGGGCAACACCCTCACCGGTTCGATCCGCAAGGACGGCAAGCTGTATCGCCTGCGCCCACTGGGCAACCGCCATGTACTGGTGGAAGTGGATGAATCGCGGATGCCGGCCGATCATCCGGCCGACTACAACCAGCTGCCGAAAATCCCGATGGGCAACAATGACCGCATCGGCATCGCGCAGGCCTCGTCCGGTACCCCGGCCACCATCCGCGTGCTGGTGGTGGCAACCAATGCAGCGGTAACGGCCTATGGCGGCAACATGCAGTCGCTGGTGCAGCTGGCGGTGGCCGAATCCAACCAGGGCTACGTCAACAGCAACGTGGGCATCACCCTGCAGCTGGCCGGCTATGAAACCACCAGCTACACCGAATCCGGCAACTTCACCACCGACCTGACCCGCTTCCGCAACACCAGCGACGGCTACATGGACAGCATCCACACCAGCCGCAACAACACTGCGGCCGATGTCGGCGTGCTGCTGATCAACAACACGAGCTACTGCGGGTTGGCCTCGGGCATCGGTTCGACGGCATCGACGGCGTTCGCGGCGGTGTACTGGGACTGCGCGACCGGCTATTACTCCTTCGCGCATGAGATCGGCCACCTGCAGAGTGCGCGGCACGATATCGCCAGTGATCCCAGCACGTCGCCCTATGCTTATGGGCACGGCTATCGCTACGAGCCGTCCTCCGGTTCGCGCTGGCGCACGATCATGGCTTATGACTGCTCGGCCGGCTGCCCGCGCCTGAACTACTGGTCCAACCCGAACATCAGCTACAACGGCATCCCGATGGGCAATGCAAGCACCGCCGACAACCAGCGCGTGCTGGTCAATACCAAGGCCACCATCGCGGCCTTCCGCTGAGGCCAAACGCCGACCGAGGTCGGCGTCTACCCGGGTGCGTTCACCTGCCCTGGTAGATGCCAACCTTGGTTGGCACCCCGCGATCCATCATTCGCGCGCGAGCGTATCCAGCGACCAGCCGCCGGCATCCACGCGCAGCACCGATCCCTGTTCGTACCAGTCACCCAGCACGATGCGGTTGCAGGCGCGGCCACCGGCCTGCAGCGTGTGCACCGCCGGGCGATGGGTGTGGCCGTGGATCATGGTGTCCACGCCATGGCGCACGAAGGTGGCATCGACTTCGGCGGGTGACACGTCGGTTACCGACTCGAACTGCGCACGATCATCCTGCTTCATTTCCGACTGGCGGGCCTGGCTGGCGTCGCGTGCCTTCTGCGCGAAGGCGATGCGTGCGGCCAGCGGCTGCGACAGGAACTGCGCCTGGAAGACCGGGTCGCGCGTCTGTGCACGGAACTGCTGGTAGGGGATGTCGTCCGTGCACAGCAGGTCGCCGTGCTGCAGCAGCACCGGGCGGCCGTACAGGTCGATCACGCACGGGTCAGGCAGGATGCGCAGGCCGGCACGGCGCGCATAGTCTTCGCCGAGCAGGAAGTCGCGGTTGCCGCGGATGAAGTACACCGGTACGCCGCTGTCGGAAAGTACCTTCAGCGCGTCGGCCACCGCATCGGCAGCAGGCGAGGGCGTGTCGTCGCCGATCCAGGCTTCGAACAGGTCGCCGAGGATGTACAGCGCATCGGCGCCGGGCGCCTGCTCGCGCAGGAAGCGCAGGAACAGGTCGGTGATCTCCGGACGGCTGGGGTCCAGGTGCAGGTCGGAAATGAACAGCGTGGTCATGCAGGCATTCTAGGGCATCCACCGCCGGGCATGGCCTGGCGCTACCGAAGGGATCTGACCCCGGGGGCTACACCGGCAGCGGCAACCAGGCCAGGCTGGCCGATGCCAGCAGGATGGCAATGCCGGTGGCGGCCAGTACATCGGACGGGTAGTGCAGGCCCAGCACCACCCGCGACAGCGCGACGCCGAAGGTGAACGGCACCAGCAGCGGCGCCAGCCACGGGTAGTAGGCCAGCGCGACGATGGTGAACGACACCGCGTGCAGGGTGTGCCCGGAGGGGAAGCTGAACTCGTCCAGCGGCGCCACCCAGGCGCGGATGCGCAGATCGGCCGCATACGGGCGGGGACGCCGGGTCCAGCGCTTGAGGCCTTTGTAGAGCAGCAGTGCGGCCAGACCGGTGGCGGCCATGTGCACCGATGCACGCAGTCCGTCGAAGCCGTCCAGCGCCACCAGCGCGCCCATCAGCACGTACCAGAACACGCCATCGCCGAGCCGGCTGATGACCGAGAACAGGCGACGCACGCGGCGACGCCGGCAGTAGTGGTTGGCCCGGCGGCAGAGCCGCGCCTCGCGGCCAGCCAGCAGCTCAAGCGGCGTGGTGCGCATGGCCGCTCCTCCGCGACTGGGCCAGCTCGGCCAGCAGGGCATCGAATTCGGCAACCACCTGCTGTGGATGCAGGCGCTTCATCGCACGCGCGGCGCTGCTGCCGAATTCGCGGCGCCGTGCATCATCGGCGGCCAGCTGCACCGCTGCCTCGATGAACTGCTCGTCGTTTTCCACGGCCGCACCGTTCTCGCCATCACGCAGGTATTCGCGGGCCGCACCGTAGTCGAAAGCGACGGTGGCCAGGCCGCTGGCCATGCTTTCCAGGGTCACGTTGCCAAAGGTCTCGCTGCGGCTGGGGAACAGGAACAGGTCACCGCTGGCGAAATGCCGTGCCAGGGCTTCGCCGCGCTGGATGCCGCAGAAAATGAAATCGGGGTTTTCATGTGCCAGTTTTTCGCGGGCCGGACCATCACCCACCCAGACGAAGCGGGCTTTGGGGCGGATCTGCTGCAGGCGGCGGAAGGCTTTCACCGCCAGGCCAAGGTTTTTTTCCGCAGCGATGCGGCCGACATGGATCGCGACCAGGCCGTTGCCGTCCACGCCCCATTCCTCGCGCAGCGCCGGGTCGCGCCGGCCCGGATCGAACTGCTGGCTGTCGACCGCGCGTGCCAGCAGGCGCACGCGTTCGAAGCCCTGTTCACCGAGGAACTGCTGCAGCTCGCGGGTGGGCACCAGGGTTGCATCGGCCTGGTTGTGGAACCGGCGCATCCAGCGCATCGCGGCAGCCTGCAGCCAAGCCACGCCGTAGTCGGGCAGGTACTCGTCGAAGCGGGTATGGAAACCACTGGCGACCGGAATGCCAAGGCGGCGCGCGGTGCGCAGCGCCGACCAGCCCAGCGGGCCTTCGGTGGCGATGTAGACCGCATCGGGACGCTGCTGCTGCCAGTGGCGGTTGAGCCGGATCGGTGCAGGCAGGCCAAAGCGCAGGCCGGGGTAGCGCGGCAGTGCGGCGCCCGGCACCAGCAGCGTGCCCGGTGCCGAGTCCAGTGCTTCACTGGTCTGGCGTGGCCGGATCAGGTCGATGTCATGGCCGGAATTGCGCAGTCCCTGCTCCAGGCCCTGCACGGTGAGGGCAACGCCGTTCACTTCCGGCGGGTAGGTCTCGGTGACGATGGCATAGCGCATGGCGGGCCTCCGGGTTTCCGGCATGCTCGGGCCTGGCGATGTAGCCGATATGACCGCTTTGCGACCACGGGATGACGGTGGTCAGGTCCCTGTACGAAGCCACGGCCCCGAAGGGCCGTGGCGATCGTGCAGATGGCGCGGTGGATCAGAAGCGCTGCTGGTATTTCATGTAGATGAAACGACCGATGTCGAAGCCACCGTAGTAGGAGAAGTTGGCGCTCGGCTGGCTGTACATGGCCGGTCCCTGGCGGCCGAACACATTGTTGGCACCGATCGAGACGGTCGCATCCCATGGCAGGTTGTAGCGCGCCTGCACGTCGTGGAAGGTGACCGATCCGCGACGGTTGTAGTCACGGCTGCCACTGAACCACGGCGCGCGCTGGCCCGGGTGCGAGCACTCACCCGGATACGTGGCTGCATCCAGGCAACGCTCCTTGACCGCGGAGAAATAGCGCAGGCCCCAGTTAAGGCCGAGGTTGCCACGCTCCCAGCCCAACGATGCGTTGGAGCGCACACGGAAGCCGATGCCGCCGTTGCTGGCGATGCCATTGCTGGGAATGGGCGGGGCATCCGCCTCGTTGGTGGTCCGTTCTTCCGCGGCGACCACATAGGTGGTCTTCCAGTCGGCGCTCAGCGTGCCCCAGGACGTTTCGATCTTGTGGCCGATCTCCAGGTCATAGCCTTCGGCCTGGCGGAACCCGCTGTTGCGGCTGCCATAGTTGAGCGTGTTGACGATGCCCAGTTCCGGGTCGCGGGTGAAACTGCCGCAGCGCTCGGCGATGCCCAGTTCGTAGCAGTCGCGGAGGATGTCGTTGGGATGGTCGGCGACGATGGTGTTGTCGATGCGGATCTTCCACCAGTCCAACGCAATGTTCAGTCCTTCGGCAAACGTCGGGCTCCAGACCAGGCCCAGCGTGCGGCTGGTCGAGGTTTCCGGCTTCAGGTCGGGATTGGAGCCGTTGGTGAAGGGCAGGGGCGTCTGCCCACTGCTGCCGGTGATCGGCTCGTTGCCCTGGCCGAGCTGGCGGTAGCTGTCCGCATTGGCGATGTCGGCGGCGCAGCGTGCACGTACCTCCGGGCTGCTGGCGGCGGCGCCATAGACCGTATCGCAGGGATCACGGAAGCCGGTGGTGAAGGTCTGCGAGCCGCCGCCGTACAGATTCGAGATGGTCGGCGCACGGAAACCCTGGGCCCAGGTGCCACGGACCAGCAGCTGGTCGATCGGCTTCCACGAGATGCCGAACTTGCTGTTGAGGGTTCCGCCGAAGGTGGTGTAGTCCGAGTAGCGCGTTGCCATGTCCAGGGTCAGCTGGCGTGCACCGGGGAGGTCGCTCAGCACCGGCACGCTCAGCTCCAGATAGGCCTCGTCGACACGGTAGCCACCGCCGGTGGGGCCCGCCGCCAGATTGGTGGTGGCGCCGGTCTGGGCCAGCGCATCGGGAATGAAGCGACCCTCCTCGCGGCGGCTCTCCACACCCAGGGCGAAGCCCAGTTCCCCGGCAGGCAGCGTGGCAAGGCCGCCACTGAGGCTGGCGAACAGGTTGCGGGTGGTGTTGCGGCCACGGGTGAGTTCCTCGGGGAACAGCCAGTCCTGCAGTTCGCCATTGCCGGTCAGGCCGTACGGGTCATCCTGGCCATACGGCACCAGTGGATTCCAGGGCTTGCAGCCGGCAATCGGTGCATCCGGTGTACCGCATTCCACCTTGCCGGTGGCCGGGTTGTAGAACGAAGGACCGGTGGAATCGGCAACGCGCTGCTTGTGCAGGTTGCCGGTGGCACGCTGCTCCAGCTCGCTGCGGTTGTACTGGTAGCCGGCTTCCCAATCGAAGTCGCGACCGGCGAACTGGAAGCTGCCTTCAAACGCTGCAATACCCTGCCAGGTGGTCAGTTCGCTGGTGCTGATGCGTGGAATCTCCCAGGTGCGGCGGTTCCAGTGCACGTCGCTTGGGCGTTCATAGCCGTGGTGGCGGCCGAACGGATTGAACCAGCTGTCGGCGGACATCGGCGTGATGCCGGCCGCACCGGACTGGAACGGATAGCCGGCAATCTGGCGCGTGGTGGTGCGTCGGTTGTAGGCCAGCTGGGTGTTGAAGCGGATCTGGTCGTTCAGATCCATGCGTGCATCGACGAAGAGCGAATCGCGCTTGATCGGCGTCTGCACGTGCATCTGTTCATTGCTGTTGCTGACATCACCGGTGAACGGCGTGTTGTCACTGAGGTGGAAGCTGTCCGGCCCGCCCGGCTGGCTGCCGCGATCGAGCGAATAGCTGCAGCCACGGGCGCTGCTGCAGCCCGGGCCCTTGAAGCCGACGATGCGCCCCCACTGCCCGACCGTGGTCCAGCCATCGTCCGGATGACGATCGGTATAGGTGTAGGCGCTGAAGCCGCGGTCCTTCGCCCAAACGCCCTTTTCTTCGACATGCTCGGCGGCGACACTGATCGAAGCGCGGTCATTCGACCAGCCGGCAACCACGTCGTACTGGGTGCGGGCACCATCGCCTTCGCTGAACTGCCCGTGGTAGACGTTGGCGGTCACGCCCTGGACGTTGCGCCGGGTGATGATGTTGACCACGCCGGCCATCGCGTCGGAACCGTAGATGGCCGAGGCGCCGTCCTTCAGCACTTCCATGCGTTCCACGGCAGCGGCGGGAATGCTGGATATATCCTGGTAACCCGAAGTGGTCATGCCCAGGCGCTTGCCGTTGACCAGCACCAGGGTGCGCTGTGCACCGAGGCCGCGCATGTCCACGTAGCTGCCGCCTGCGGCCTCGCCCGCACTGAGCGGGCTGGCACGGCTCAAGGCCGGGCTGCCGGTTGCGGTCAGGTTCTGCAGGATGTCGGCAACGGAATTGAAGCCCTGCCGCTCGATGTCGGCGCGGCTGATGGTCAGCACCGGCTGCGCGGTTTCCAGGTCGACCTGGCGGATGCGCGAACCGGTGATCTCGATACGATCCAGCGTGGTGGCTTCCGGTGCGTGCTGGGCGAATGCGGGGGCGGCCAGTGCGGTGGTGGCCGTCATCGCCAGTGCACGACGGATCGCCAACCCGAGCTCGGGAATACGGATGGTCATGGGTCTCTCTCTCAGTCTTCGAAGTCTTCGGAACACAGCCAAGCGGGGCTGCGTCAACTCCACCGCGGCGGTGGATGTTCGAACCTAGTGAAGATGGATGGGGAGACGTATGGGCAAGCGACGAAAGCGCTGCAGACGGCCGTGACGCTTCTGCACAAAGCGGAAGCAAATCAATCGATTGCTCCAACCTGTGGCATCGCGGCGGACGCAGCGCAGAGGACCGTGTCCCTGATTGAACGCATCACGGTCAATGTGGAAAGCGACAGTCTGCGCGGAGGCAGAAAAAAACCACGGCCCCGAAGGGCCGTGGTCGTCGAGCTTCAACAGCGCGGATGGATCAGAAGCGCTGCTGGTACTTCATGTACATGAAACGACCGATGTCGTAGCCACCGTAGTAGGAGAACGACGAGTTCGGCTTGCTGTACATCACCGGCGCTTCCTTGCCGAACACATTGTTCGCGCCCACCGAAACGGTGGCATCCCACGGTAGGTTGTAGCGGAACTGCACGTCATGGAAGGTCACGGCACCGCGCTCGTTGTACGCGGTCGGCGACTTCAGCCACGGAGCCAGGAAGGTCGGATCGGAGCATTCGTCCGCATAACGCGAGGCGTTGAGGCAGCGCTCCTTCACACCGGAGTAGTAGCGCGCCGTCCAGCTGACGCCGAAGTCACCCACATCCCAGCCCAGCACCAGGTTCGAGCGCACGCGGAACGCAAGGCTGGTGGCGGTGCCGATGGTGTTGGCAACGCCGTTGATCGGCGTGATCGCTTCGCGGACATCGTTGGTGGAGCGGTAGACGTTCTTGCTGACGTAGGTGCTGGTCCAGCCTGCGCTCAGCTTGCCGTAGCTGGTGTCGACGCGGTAGCTGACATCCAGGTCGTAACCTTCGGTCTCGGCAAAGCCGGCATTGCGGTTGCCGAACTTCAGGCCGGTGACGATGCCGTTGGACGGGTCACGGCTGAAGCGGCTGCAGCGCGATTCGATGCCCTGCTCGTAGCAGTCCCTCAGGATCTGGTTCGGGCTGTCACCGACGATGGTGTTGTCGATGCGGATCTTCCACCAGTCCAGCGCCACGTTGAAGTTGCTGATGAAGGTCGGGCTCCACACCAGGCCCAGCGTCTTGCTGGTCGAGGTTTCCGGAACCAGCAGCGGGTTCGAACCGGACACGAACGGCGTCGGGGTCGCATCCTGCGCCGTGGTCACCGGGGTGTTGCCCTGCTTCAGCTGGCGGAAGTTGCCGGCATCGGCGATGTCACGTGCGCATCGCGCGCGGACTTCAGCACTGCCCTTGGCCGAGCCGAACACGGTGTCGCACGGATCGCTGAACTGCGCGAAGGTTTCCGAACCACCACCGTACAGGTCGTTGATGGTCGGGGCGCGGAAGCCTTCTGCCCAGGTACCACGGACCAGCAGCTGGTCGATCGGCTTCCACTTGAAGCCGAACTTGCTGTTGAGCGTGTTGCCGAAGGTGTTGTACTTGGAGTAACGGGTGGCGGCACTGAAGCTCAGCTCACGCGCACCGGGCAGGTCGGCCAGCACCGGCACGCTGAGCTCCAGGTAGGCTTCCTTCACGTTGTAGCTGCCACCGGTCGGGCCTGCGGCCAGGTTGGTGGTGGCGCCGGTCTGGGCCAGGGCATCGGGGGTGTAGCGGCCATCTTCCTTGCGGCTTTCCACGCCGAAAGCGAAGCCCAGGTCGCCGGCCGGCAGGGTCATGATGCTGCCGGACAGGTTGGCGAACGCGTTCTTGGTGGTGGTGCGGCCGGTGGTGCGTTCCGCTGGGAACAGCCAGGCCATCAGTTCTTCATTGCCGGTCAGCCCGTTCGGATCGTTCTTGCCGTAGGGCACCAGCGGGTTCCACGGCGTGCAGCCGCTGATCACCGCGCCCGGACGGCCACACATCACCTTGCCGGTGGCCGGATCCAGGAACGACGGACCCACAGCATCGCGCACGCGCTTCTTGTGCAGGTTGCCGGTGGCGGTAGCGGTCAGCTCGTTGCGGTTGTACTGGTAGCCCACGTCCCAGTCGAAGTAGCGCTGGCCGATCTCGAAGCTGCCATCCAGCGACACTACCGCACGGTAGGTCTTCAGTTCGCTGGTGCTCACACGCGGGATTTCCCAGGTGCGGCGGTTCCAGGCCACGTCGGTAGGCTTGGCATAGCCGTGCTGGTTGCCGAACGGATTGAAGTAGCTGTCCTTGGACATCAGGCCGGTGGCGGTCGGGTCGCCCGAGATGGACACCGAGCTGGACTGCAGGGGGTAGCCTGCAATCTGGCGCTCGGCCGAACGCTTGTTGTAGCCGAATTCGGTGCGCAGGTTGACCTGGTCGGTGATCTTGAAGCGACCGTCGAAGTACACCGAATCACGCTTGAGCGGATACATGACGTGCATCTGTTCGTTGGCGTTGCTGACGTCGCCGGTGAACGGGGTCGCATCGGTCAGGTGGTAGTTGGCCGGGTTGGTCGGGTCAGCACCACGGTTGAGCGAATAGCCGCAGCCGTCCTTGGTGTTGGTGCAGCCCGGGCCGCCCTTCAGGCCGGTGACCTGGCCCCACTGGCTCAGCGTGGTCCAGTTGGAGGCATCGTTCGGGTGGCGGTCGCTCACGCCGTACTTGCTGAACCAGCGGTCCTTGGCCCAGACGCTCTTTTCTTCGGAGTGCTCCAGTGCCAGGGTCAGCGACACGCGGTCATTGCTCCAGCCACCCACCACGTCGAAGCGATCGCGCGCGCCGTCACCTTCGCTGTACTGGCCGTGGTAGACGTTGGCGGTCACGCCGTTGACGTTGGAACGGGTGATGATGTTGACCACGCCGGCCATCGCATCGGAACCGTAGATGGCCGACGCGCCATCCTTCAGCACTTCGATGCGCTCCACCGCCGACACCGGCAGCGAGGACACGTCCTGCAGGCCCGAGGTGCTGATGCCCAGGCGCTTGCCGTTGACCAGCACCAGGGTGCGCTGCGCGCCCAGGTTGCGCATGTCGATGTAGGTGCCGCCGGTGTTTTCGCCCGAGCTCAGTGCGTTTGCACGGCTGATCGCCGGGCTGCCCATGGCGGTCACGTTCTGCAGGATGTCGGCCACCGAGCTGAAGCCCTGGCGCTCGATGTCCAACCGGCTCAGTGCCAGGACCGGCTGAGCGGTCTCCACGTCCACCTGGCGGATGCGCGAGCCAGTGATCTCGATGCGATCCAGGGTGGTCGGCGCGGCGGTGCTGCCACTCTGGGCGAACGCAGGCAGGGCGGCCAGCGTCGCAGTGGTTGCCAGGGCGTAGCGGATGGCCTGCCCCAGGGGGGTGGTACGTGAAGTCATGACGAGCTCTCTCTCTCTCAGGTCGTGCAGGGACGCCAAAAGGGGCGTCGAAGAAATCGGCCGCCCACAAGCGGACCGATGACCCGATAGTAGTCTCGTTGGTTAATGCTCTGTAAAGAGGTCGTGTCGATTTGTACCAGGCTTCATCGTCAGATTTCACGAAAGCTCAACAAAAGCAGTCGCTTAGCTGTAACGCTGAATGCGCTCCCCCGACTTGATCTGCTGCGTCGCAGCAGGTCAACCGGGGGCGCATGCGCGAACCGTAACGGTGTGTGACCTTCTTTCCCTCGCGGGAAAGCGTGAGCCTCAGGCTACGAAGGGCCGGAACTGGATGCCCAGCCCGGCGATGCCGTCGGTCTCGCCGATCAGATCGGCGCGCAGCAGTGGCCGGGCATCAATGAAGGCCTGCGGCACGATCAACGACAGGCGGTTGTCGTCGGCGGTCAGTTCCAACGCCGGCAGTGGATCGTCCTCATGGGCACGATTGAGCAGCACCGCCAAGCGCAGCAGGGCGGCCAGCCGGCGAGCGGTCAGCAGCAGGCGCTCGGGCAGGGCGTCGAAGGCGGTCTTGGTCACGCTGCGGCGATGGCTGCGCACCAGCGCGGCCAGCATCTGCTGTTCCTGCCGCGAGAAGCCGGCGATATCCGAGTGTTCCAGCACGTAACTGCCATGCACGTGGTAGCCGCTGTGCGCGATCATCAGGCCCAGCTCGTGCAGGCGCGCGGCCCAGCCGAGCATGCGCGCGTCGTCGGCATCGAGCCGCCAGCGTTCCTGCACCTGTTCCAGCAGTGACAGCGCGGTGTCCTGCACACGGTCGGCCTGCACGGTATCGATGCCGTAGCGCTGGCTGAGCGCGGACACCGATTCATCGCGCAGATCGTTCTCGCCAGCGCGGCCGACGATGTCGTAGAGGATGCCTTCGCGCATCGCGGCCTTGCTGACCAGCAGCTTCTGCAGGCCCAGCGCCTGGAAGGCGGCCTCCAGCACCAGGATGCCGCCGGCAATGATCGGGCGGCGGTCGCTGGACAGTCCCGGCAACTGGATGTCGTCGATCTTCTTGGCCTTCAGCAGTTCGTCGCGCAGTTGCGGCAGGGCCTCGGCGGTAATCGCGCCCTTGCTCAGCTTCATCGTCGCGCAGATCTCGCTGATCGCCTTGTGCGTGCCCGAAGAACCCAGCGCTTCCTGCCAGCCCAGCGCGCGGTACTTGCTGGCGAAGGGCTGGAACTCGCGACCGATCTCGGCCAGCGCGTCCTTCCAGCGCTTCTTGCTCAGCTTGCCGCCGGGGAAGAAACGCCGGGTGCTGGCAATGCAGCCGGCCTGCAGGCTTTCGCGCTCCAGGGTCTGCATGCCCATGCCGATGATGAACTCGGTGGAGCCGCCGCCGATGTCGATGACCAGCCGGCGCTGGCCGGGCTTGGGCGGTTGTGCATGGGCCACGCCCAGGTAGATCAGGCGCGCTTCTTCGCGGCCGCTGACCACTTCGATGGCGTGCCCGAGCGCGGTTTCGGCGGGAACCAGGAACGACTGCGGTGAACGCAGCTGGCGCACGGTGTTGGTGGCCAGGGCGCGCACCCGGTGCGGCGGTACATTGCGGATGCGCTGGCCGAAGCGGGCCAGGCATTCCAGCGCGCGCTGCCGGGCAGCGGAGGAGAGCCCGCCTTTGCCGTCCAGGCCGTCGGCCATGCGCACCGTCTCGCGCAGGCGGTCGATTACCCGCAGCTGGCCGAGCGTGTAGCGCGCGATGACCATGTGGAAACTATTGGAGCCAAGGTCGATGGCGGCCAGCAGGTCGCCATCCTGCAATGCGGGCGGAGTCGTGGTGGTGTGCGGCATGGACGAATGTTAGCCGAAGGGGCGGTGTGCTCGTCACCGCGCGGCCTTCACATTTTGGAAGAGGGGAGTGCGGCAGGGCTGCGCCCTGCACCTGCCGAATCAACGGCAACGGCAACAGCCGAAGCAAAGGCTGGCTTCCTGTGGGCAGGCAGGGTGAGTCCGGCTGCGGGGGACGCTGCAAGTACGTCCATGTAAGCTCGGTCGCGCCATCCATGGCGCTCACGCCCCCGCAACCGGACCCACCCCGCCTTCGACAGATTTCTGCGATCTGATAGTGGGTGCCGACCGTTGGTCGGCACTGATCCTATCCAGCCCCAAATCGGTGCCTACCGCTCCTGGTAGGTGTCGACCTTGGTCGACACGCTGGCTCCATGGATGATCGGGATCGCTTTTGGTAGGTGTCGACCTTGGTCGACACACCGGGTTACAGACCCTGCATCAGTGCCATCTGCGCAGAATGCGGTGCCTCGTCGTGGGCGGGCGCACGCTTGTGGTAGATGCCGTCGGCATCCAGTTCCCAGGCGTTGAGGTTGTCGTCCAGGTAGTTCTGCAGGACCTCGCGGTAGACCCGCTTGGCCAGCTCCGGGTCGAGGATCGGGAAGCAGGTCTCGACCCGGCGCAGCAGGTTGCGTTCCAGCCAGTCGGCGCTGGCGCAGTACATCTCCGGTGCGCCGTCGTTGCCGAACCAGTAGACGCGGCTGTGCTCCAGGAAGCGGCCGACGATCGAGCGCACGCGGATGTTGTCCGAGATGCCCGGCACACCCGGGCGCAGGGTGCAGGCGCCGCGGATGATCAGGTCGATCTGCACGCCGGCCTGCGAGGCGGCGTACAGCGCGCGCACCACCTGCGGTTCGTTCAGGGCGTTCATCTTGGCGATGATCCGCGCCGGGCGACCCGCGGCGGCGATGCGCGTCTCGCGCTCGATGCGGCCGAGGATGCCGGTGTGCAGGGTGAAGGGCGACTGCAGCAGGCGCTTGAGCTTCATCTTCGAGGCCAGCCCGGACAGCTGCTGGAACAGCAGGTGCACATCGTTGCCGATGTCCGCATCGGCGGTGATCAGGCTGATGTCGGTGTACGCACGGGCGGTACCGCTGTGATAGTTGCCGGTACCCAGGTGCACGTAACGGCGCAGCTTGCGGCCCTCGCGGCGCACGATCAGCAGCATCTTGGCGTGGGTCTTGTAGCCGACCACGCCATACACCACCTGCACGCCGGCCTCCTGCAGGCGATCAGCCAGGCCGAGGTTGGCTTCCTCGTCGAAGCGGGCGCGCAGTTCGACCACCACGGTCACGTCCTTGCCGTTGCGTGCGGCCTGGATCAGTGCATCGACAATCAGCGAATCCTTGCCGGTGCGGTACAGGGTCTGCTTGATCGCCAGCACGTTGGGATCGACCGCCGCCTGCCGGATCAGGTCCAGCACCGCGGTGAAGGCATCGAACGGGTGATGCAGCAGCAGGTCGTGGCGCGCCACTGTCTCGAAGATGCCGTCGCTGTCGCGCAGCGTGCGCGGGGTCATCGGCGGGTACTTCAGGTCTGGCTGTGCGATCAGGTCGTACAGCTGGATGATGCGGTTGAGGTTGACCGGGCCGTCGATGCGGTACACCGCGTTCTCGGTCAGGCCGAAGTTCTGCAGCAGGGTGCGCACGATGTCGCGCGGCATGTCCTGCGCGATTTCCAGGCGCACTGCCGGCCGGTAGCCGCGGTCGACCAGTTCGTCGCGCAGTGCCAGCGCCAGGTTCTCCACTTCCTCCTCGTCCACCACCAGCTCGGAGTTGCGGGTAACGCGGAACTGGTAGGCACCCTGGACTTCCATGCCCGGGAACAGTTCATCGACGAACGTGGACAGCACCGAGGACAGGAACACGAAGTTCTGCGGACCGCCGAGTTTCTCCGGCAGCTGGATGATGCGCGGCAGCGAGCGCGGCGCACGCACGATGGCCAGGTGGCCGGCGCGGCCGAACGCGTCGGTGCCCTTCAGCACCACCACGATGTTCAGCGACTTGTTGAGGATCTTCGGGAACGGGTGCACCGGGTCCAGGCCCAGCGGCGACAGCACCGGCATGATCTCGTTGCGGAAGTACGCACGCAGCCAGCGCTTCTGGCGATCGGTCCAGGAATGGCGGCCGAGCACGCCGATGCCGGCCTCCATCAGCGCCGGGCGCAGCGTCTCGTTCCAGCAGCGGTACTGCTGGTCCACCAGTTCCGCGGCGCGGTCATGGATGGCGTTGAGGATGGCCTGCGGGCTCATCCCGTCCGGCGCCGGCGGCAGGCCGAATTCCTGCGCGTGGCGTACGGCAGCGGCGCGGATCTCGAAGAACTCGTCGAGGTTGGTGCAGGAGATGCACATGAAGCGCAGGCGCTCCAGCAGCGGCACCTGCGGGTCCATCGCCTGCGCCAGCACGCGGAAGTTGAAATCCAGCTGCGACAGCTCGCGGTTGATGTACAGCGCCGGGTCGCGCAACGGATCGTTGTCCGGGCTCACGGGGAGGGGGAGGGATCCGAGGCTGCTCATTGCGTCATTCT
>NZ_JASJSQ010000062.1:0-30042 GCF_030236855.1 Stenotrophomonas maltophilia group sp. Smal13 | reverse complement strand
TAAGAAGATTTGTTTGACTCATTAAAACAACGGGGAAATTTATGAAAGCAATCTGTTTATGTATCGCACTTTTGTCATCCGTCTCGGCGAACGCAACTGAAACACGCAAAACTTTCTTGGTGACTATGACCATTGTTGCGTCGTGCCGCATGTTGGATTTTGGAGTTGAGCGCTGCACAACAGGAATGTTGCCGCCCACTATCAAGAAATCCACGCGTGTTTTCAATGTCGGCGGTGAATCATACAAGCGTTCAATCACTGAAATTATTTACTAAAAGGAACGATATGTTTAAAAAATACGACACATTACAAACGCGGCGCTTTTTGGATGGAATAGCAAACATCCAGCCGGAGGTCGTTGAAAACGCGTTGAGCCTGGGAGCTGAGCCGACACCGTTGTTTCGCAGAACATTGGCTGTTTGGACGGCGCAACTGCGTGTCCCCGCCGATGAAGTGCAGCCTCACGGTGATTGCGAAGTGCTGAACAAAGACGCAGGCATGCTCATTGACACTCTGCCATTGCACGACATGGCGGCGGTCAAATGGTTGGGTCGTGCGGGGTCTGTTCCGATTGCCAGTGCCGATGGAAATTCCGTGCGCATGGGGTCTCAAGAATTCACCAACGCCACCATTTCCTCGATCTTTAATATGTTCGCTTCCATCGTTGCCAACAACCCCGACGACTTCACCGACGCGCAGAACGACATGCTCAGCCGAGCGCGAGAAATCATTCACATTTGTCTTGACTACAAATGCAACTTGGCTGGCACCGATGAGCGGGGGATGTCGATTTTGCACTGGTGCAGTGCGTTGTACGACGACAAAGAGTTGATTGAACGTTTGGTGGAGTTCGGTGAGAACCCCAATTTGAAAGACAACGAAGGGTTTACACCCCAACAGGTTGCCGCGTTCTATGGACATGTGGATGCGTTCGCGGGCTTTGGATGCACGCCCGAACCCCAAAACGATATTCCACCCGCCGTCGAACCAACGCCAACAGACCGTTCAGAAAATGATTGGTCACAACTGGAACCGCGCAACGCCGTTCAATACGCGTCGTTCAAACCACACAGCCGCTTCAAACAATTTTTCAACATCCTGTTGGGACGTACAAGCCCACTGGATCATGAAAACTAACTCCCATTTCCCACGCCACAGGAGGCATGTATGAAAAACTTTTTATTCGCCGCAACCGCTGTTCCCTTGTTCGCCATGGGCGCGCAATCCACTCCCATGGGGGCGTACCTCACCGTCGAACAAACCTGCGCGTATGTCAGCGGCAGCGCCGCCGAATTCCTTCAATGCGATGAGCGTGCGCCCGTTGATGAGGACTGCCAGGGCGTGTTTTGTGAAGCCGTGACTTTGCCCGTCAAAATCTCTGTGGAGCGCAACACCCAAGCCTTCGACCCCGATGAAATGCCCATGTGGTGCGACCGGGCGCAATGCTGGGCTAACACGGGGCCGTATGTGATCACCATGGATTACAGCGGATTGCGCACCCAGGCGGTTCAGGTTCAATAAATGGTGTTGACAATATTGGCGTTCGTGGTTACCTGGATTTAATTATAGTTATTAGGAGGTCTAAATGGTTAAAGGTTTTGTATTGATGTTGTCGTTGGTTATGGTTCCGTTGGTGTCAATTGCGGGCTCTGTTGGGCCGGTATTTAAAGTCAATGCCGCAGGGGAAAAAAGTGGGGTTTTAACTATTTCAAATAATGGTCCTGATCGTTCTTATCAAATCACAGTGGATGAACTAACTGTTGAAAACGGTGCTTCACGCCGAAGCGCATCATCAAAGATCCGGTTTGCTCCTTCGATTGTTACAGTAAAAAAAGGCGCAACACAGTCCATCCGCTACATCAAAGCCGAACAAAGCGGAAGTGAAGAGTTCTTCCGAGTCAGTGTGGCCGAACTGCCCGCACCTGGTGAGGTGGGGCTTATCAAGTTGGTCAAGCAGGACTTGGCGTGGATCTGGCGTTCGCCTACCGCCCAACCCAACTTATCCGGGCGCTGGGTGGGTGAACACTTTGAAGTTACAAACACTGGTACTGCGTCTGCACGATTGGTGTCTCCGTCGTCTGGCTCCGCAACCCGCAGTGGCTTGCTGGGTTATGTCCTTCCCGGTGAAACACGCAAGTTTGCACTTGAAAATTTCCCGCACGGTGTGGTGTCTGTTGAAGTCAACGGTCAGCGCCGGGATATCAAATGAAGAAATCAGTCATCGCATTGGCTATGGCTGTCTGCCTTGCACATCCATCTTGGGCCTCAGACGTAACCATTGCCGCCGTATCCATCAATGGATCGCATAAAAGCGACGTTGAAGAACTGCGCGTTCGTGAGGATGGGCAGTTGTTGATATCAATTGATCGGTGGACCCAGTGGGGTGTGCAGGTGCCCGCATCGCTTGCCGACCGTGATGCCGTGTCTCCATCCGATTTGAACGCGGATGTTCAGTTCGATCCGGCCACTCAAAGTTACAGCATCAATGTACCGGCAAAGTACCTGCCTGCGCGCAATTACAACCAAGCATCACGCTTGCGTACGAACGTTGGACCTTCGCCTAAAGGGGTGATGCTGGGTTACGACTACCGCGCGCAAGACAGCGAGTCGTATGGCTTCACGCAGTCGTTGTCCTACGACGTTCGGACCAATGTCCTGGGAGGGGCATTGTTCGGTGCAGGTCAATTCAATAAAGACAGCACTGGCTTAATCCACGAGCGCTCATTGACGACGTGGAGTAGGGATCTGTATGCATCGCAGACTCGCGTGCAGATCGGTGATGTCATCAACGCCACACCCAACGGTTCGTTGCTTGGCTCGCGCAACTTGCTGGGTGTTCGCGTGGGCACAGACCGATCGTTGAGTGATGACGCCTTTTATCCGGTGCCCACGTTCAATGGTGTTGCCGACACGCGTTCGACGGCGGAGGTGTTCGTCAACAGTGTGCGGGCGTCTCAGCAGCAGTTCCAGCCTGGGCCATATCAGTTTGCCAACCTCAATTCACCGATTGGTCTAAGTACCGTCTCCATGGTTGTGCGCGATGAGTTGGGCCGCGAATACTGGACAACCCGTCAGTTCTACAGCACACCCAAAGCGCTTGCCAAAGGCCGCAGCGAGTGGGAAGTGTCTGGGGGCTTGATGCGCAACGGTGGACTGGGCAACAACTACGCAGACTTGGCCGCCAACGCAGTGTACGCACGCGGTATGTCCGACCGCTGGACCACCACCGCTGCGTTTCAGGCCACGGCCACAGGCCGGACTGCCATGTGGGGCAACTTGTGGACCTTTGGGCGCTGGGGCGCTGCCACCTTTGACATCGCGACCAGTGGTGATGGCATGGCCGCCACCATTGGATACGAACGGCGCACCAATGGCGTTTCGTGGTCCGCTTCGCACACCCATGTCACAGACGACTACTGGAACCTCAACCGCGAACGTTCACGCTTTGCTCTTGAGTCTCAAACCACGTTGGGTGTTGCGTACCGCCAGAATAGTTTCAGTGCGGCGCTAAACTACAGCGATGTTCGCTATTCCAATCGCTCGACTCAATTACTTACAGCCCAATCGCGTTGGCAGTTGAACTCTCGGTCAGAACTGTCTGTATTCGCTCAGCGCGACTTATCGCTACGCGACACAACGTTAAATCTCGGGTTCCGCTACCAGTTTGGATCCTCAGCATCCACGAGCGTCAACCTCAATGATGGTGAGTGGTTTGGACAGGCCAACGGTTCAACCACACTGAAAAATCGCCGCCTGAGCTGGAACGCAAGCGCAAGCGCCAACAACCATTATGTAGCAGGGCGTTGGGATCTTCCGATGTCCACATTGCTGCTGCAAAACAGCACAACCAATACCGTCTTCGGAGCCAACGGCGGGGTGTGGATCGGGGAGGGCGGGGTACTGCCAACGTCCCGTCCTTTTGGATCGTACGCGCTCATCCGCGTTCCCAATTTGCCCAATACACACGTTCAACTCACTGGCAAAAGTGTCACCACCAACGCCCTGGGCGTGGCCGTGGTCCCCAATGTCTCAGCACTGTTCGACCAAACCGTAACGGTGGACGCGCTGAGTCTACCGTTCGGTGTGCAACTTGACAGCCTGAGCAAAAAAATCGTTGCCCCACGTGGGGGCGGGACAAAGCTGCAGTTCGACGTTGTGAGCAACACCACACGTGAGTACGTGGTTGTGCAGAACGGTGTGCCCATCGACATGGCCAATGTGAAGGGCAAGGAAACCGTTATTGGAGTGCGTGGGGCGTTGGTGCTGGAAGCACCCATCCCTGGTGACGTACTCACCGTTGAAAAGGACGGTTCCACATGCGCCATCACCATCCCGCATTCGGGCGAGTTGGACAAACCAATCTTGGAATGCAAGGAGGTCTTATGAAAGTTCTTGTCATCGCGTTGCTTTTGTTCTCAGGCAAAGCCTGCGCGGACTGTTCAATCACCCCGAACCAAGACTTTGCGGTTTTGGATCAGGACGGTGGAGTGAACGTTCAGTACCTCATCGAATGCGACCAACCCACAACCGCCACTTTGCAGATTGATCAGGAGCAACTGATCTTGCGTTCTGAGAGCAACAGAGAAATCCCATTGTCTGCCGTCCTGGACGGATCAGCATTGGTAGACGAAGTGCCCATTGAAATCGGTGAGACGCCGCTGCTGGTCACGATTGAATTCCGAAGCGCGTTGTCAGCTTCGGTTCGGTACAAAGCTGCGGGGTTGTACAGCAGTTCTGTGCGGCTGAATTTAAATTATTAGTTCGACCATTGACAATATGACGATTTATGTTTTTCTGGTCGAATGCAACACAATCAATCACTAAAAAAGGAGAATAAATGAAAATTGCAATTCTAACCGCAGCAACAGTCGCCGCCTTACTGGTATCGGGAACTACATTCGCAGCTTCAAAATCCACCACCATGAATTTTTCATTTGTTGTGGCGTCCACCTGCGAAATTTATTTGGACGTTGACAACATTGAAGTGGCAACCTTCGACGTTGTGGGTGGCAACAACCCTGAAAACTTGGGTGTGACGTGCAGCGAAGACCTGCCGTACATCGTGGAAGCATCGACCAACGCAGCAGGTCAGGTGATCGCCAAATCCACCACGTCAGCACGCGAATACCCCGTGACGTTTGTTCGTGGTAATGACACCTACTCCTGCCCGCGCTTCGGCACAGACGCCAACGGCTTGGCGCACTCGGGTGTCGGTTCGGGCGCGCACCAATCAATTCCCTTCGCATGGGAATTGAGTCAACCCAATGGTGATGGCACGTTCAAGCAATTGGCACCGGGCACCTACACCGCCTCCGTGACCTTTACCGTGACGTACTAATCACCACAACAAAACTACATCAACTTTGAAGGAGAACTTACTTATGAAAAAAACACTAATTATTGCTTCCGCCGCTGCCGTTGCCATGATGGCTTCCGGATCGTCGTTCGCAGCTTCAAAATCCACCACAATGAATTTTTCGTTTGTGGTGGCTGGGACATGTGATATCTATCTGTCCACTACCGACACCATCAATCAAACCGACGTACACGACATCGCCGGGGAGGGTTGGGACGACAACTTAGGAGTCTTGTGCAGCGAAGACTTGCCGTACATCGTTGAGGCATCCACAGATGCAAACGGACAGGTTATGGCTACATCCGCCACATCGGCGCGCGAATATCCCGTGACTTTGTATCGCGGATTGGACACCCGTTCCGCACCGAAGTTCGGTACCGATGCAAACGGTTTGGCTCTTTCAGGAGTCGGTACGGGTGCACACCAAGCCATCCCTCTGTCGTATGAATTTGGTCAGCGCGACGCCTATTACGGCTATTACAAATCGTTGGCGGAGGGCACCTACACCGCATCAGTAACCTTCACGGTGACGTACTGATGTACGCATATAGGGAGAATGAAGCCCGCTTCGGCGGGCTTTTCTTTTGCTCAATGTTCAACACGTCCATCCAGACCCTTGACAATAATCGAGCTTATGTTTGTGTGAATGCATCATCCACTTATAAGGGGTCGGTATGTACACAACAGGGCTACTGCATGACGTTAACAAACACATTTCATCCGCCACCAACATCAATCAGCGGTCGGGCACGGCTCAATTGACAGCTTTGCACCGCGCCGTCGATGACAAATTCTACGAACCTGGGGTTGCCGCCGCGCTTGTCAACGCTGGCATCGATCCCAACGCCATTGAACGCAACCACCGCACACCTTTGCACTATGCGCGACACCCAGAGGCCATTGCCGAACTCATCGCCTGTGGGGCGGATCCTAATTTTACCGATGTCAATCAACAAACCCCATTGCACGTCAACCTGGGGAAAGAAAAAGCTATTGCGCGCATGGACCGCATACATGCGTTGATCGATGGTGGAGCGGATCTGAACGCCCGCGATTACGAGCAGGCCACACCGTTCTTTCGTGCCATTGAAGCCAAGCGGCCCGTTGGCATGATTGAGACGCTGGTTGAGCGAGGGGCTGATATCCATTGCATTGCCGCTGGCAATCAAAACGCCTTGTGTTGGTCCACCGCAGAAGACAGTGTGGACGTGACGCAAATGCTTATTGATATGGGGGTGGATCTCAACCGCCCAACTCTATCCGGTAAAACACCATTGGCGTGTGCATTAGCGTACCAACATTACGAGATGGCTGAGATTTTGCTGTCTGCCGGTGCGGATGGATCCATTCTTGATGTGAACGGTGCCAACGCACTGCACCACCTTTTTTCCAGCAACGGCGTTGCCAAGGACCGCAGCGAACTGGCACGCAAGGTGATGGACAACGGGGCGGATATCAACGCCCAAGACCGATACGGCAACACGCCCTTGCACAACGCCGCGTCTTTAAAATCGGAGTGGGGGGTTCGTGTTTTACTGGACAACGGTGCAGACACATCGTTGCGCAACGCTCAAGGCACGAACGCCCAGGAGATTGCGTATGGGGATGATGGGATGTTGCAGACCATTGCCGCGCACACACAGCGGCGCGAAATTGAGTCCGCCGTCAATATTGTACGGGACGATCCACCCCGCCCATCACGATGGCGCAGAATGTAAAAGCAAATGATTAAGCCCGCTTCGGCGGGCTTTTTTATTGGGATTTTATCCCCCATCAAAAGCGCCTGTGATTTTTATAAACATATGAATTAAACCCATTGACAATGTTGGTTCTTGTGTTTGGATGACTCTTCATTTAAGCAAGGGGGTAACAATGAACGAGATGATTAAATCCATTTCAATACAAAAAGAGTTGGCGCGACATCAATTGGCGAATGAGAAATTTGAGGCTCTGATGGCGACAATTGAGGCTGCACTCCATGAGGCGGACAACATGCATGTTGGTGGTGCTATGCGTAGCGCCCTGGCCCAACTGAACTTCCGCAACTTCGATTGCATGAAAGATGCGCGGAACACACACGCAAAAGCCCTTACGGAGAACAGCTGGTCAACAATCATGCGTGAGACGGGGCTGAAAGATTTCATGTGCCACAAAAAACGCGTTGAGTGGGGCCGGGCGTTCTATGAGAACACCGTTCCTGAGTTCAACTACGACAATGTTGTTGCGACGTTTGCCCAACTGTACGACACGCGCACAGACATGTTTGAAGACGGTATTGTCGGCGTCTTTGAAGGTTTGTCATGGGACTACAAAAGCCATCTTCCCGTTCGCTTTGGAAAAAAAATAATTTTGCAATACATGGAGAGCTGGACATACTTCATTTCAAGAGACGTTGTGCAAGACATGATCCGTGCGTTTCACATGTTCGACGGCAAGCCGCATCCGGATTTTAGAAGCGCAGCTTCAAGCCCCGAGGTGTTCTCTGAGTACATGGATGTCACCTTTTACAAGAACAGAAACGCCCACATTGTGTTCAAGCGTCTTGACTTGGTGGACAAGCTTAACGAGGTTATCGCCCGTCGCTACGAAGGTGCATTGCCGCCGCCCCGATAAAAAGGATGGATGGTTGGTCCCCGATAGCCCATCGGGACAGCACTTCCAATAGCCCGCTTCGGCGGGCTTTCTTGTGCGCTTGACAATGTTGCCATCCGTGGTTGATTGAATGGAGTCAATCAATTGGAGGACTTATGGACGAGCAGAGTGTTCTACATTCAATATCTATATCGAGCGATGAGATTTGGGATGAGGTGTTGTCATTTGATGCCGCCCAATTCCAACGGGTTGGCCGCTATCTTCACAGACGTGCGTGCGGCTATGTCTTCTTTTCGTCTGATGGCAGCACTGCAACACTTGATGTCCTTGCAAACTCAATAGCGCGATCCTGCTACCAGATGCTGGGTGTTCGCGTGGATGATCGTCCGTTGGAGTCGCAACTTATGCCTATTTATTCATTGTGGCCCTTCATTGACGCCCTGGCACAAAGCACACCTGAGCAACGACAGAGGATCCTGTTGGAACGTGCAGTTCGTGATGCACAGACCACTCCAAAGAAATTACGCAAGATTTGAGTTGGCGTGGTGCATCCAAATAATAATTTCGTTGTGGGCTGTTGACAATATTGCGATCCGTGTTTGAGTGGATGTATCTCAATCATATTAAGGGGTGTTTATGCGCGGCAATGATAATATTTACGATCAAGCGGTTGATGGTGGGAAGTTGCTGGAAGTTGTGGCGTTCAATCCTGCTATGTCATTTGATGAAGAGGAAGAGGATCAACTGATAATTTCGCAACTGAGTGTTGTATGCAAGGTTGAGTACATTGATGAAGATGGAGATGGGTGCGTTGCATGGATTGATGCGATCCTTAATGATCGCGGGTTGCACTTCGATGGTCCAGAATCTCTTATGAGCGATGATGTTTCAAACGACTGGTTGTATGAGTGCGTCACGAGTGCGTTTGAGGATGTCATCGACACCACGGTGTACGACCTGGGTGATCAAGTGGACCACACGCGCATCCCTGTTACCCTGCGTGATGCCGAGATGACATTTGAAATGATTGACGATACATATGCTCACGTCATTGGTGATAGTCACTATGTGTGCACGAAAGAGTACCTTGATTACGACCCTCAAAAGTTTTTCGGTGAAAGTGAGCAAGCGCCATTTTATGTCGTTGAGCGCAACACTGACTATGTAGTACCCATTCATACGTCCGCAGACTATGTGTCAGTGGTGAATAATTTGGACGATGAGTTCCAACGTTTGCGATTGCAGCAGCACGTCAGCGCCGCTGAGCAGACACCCACTGAGGTGCAGCGGGCACAGCACGTGCGGCGGATGTAGTCGGGTCTGCAAAGCGTGTGGGCGTACGTCTTGCAGTGCCCTATGACGTAACGGGTATCTGCCCAATAGCCGTGTTGTGGGCTATCATCCCGCCACTAGGGGCAAGGACGACCGTATGAAGATGACGCCAGAGCTCGCACAGGATCTTGTGCGGCTTCAACCGCTAATGGACAAGGCCAATGAGCCTGGGGCAGATCCGCAGACTGTAGCGGCTGCGTTTGCCGCAAGCCAAGTTGTCGTGCGTGCGCACAACAAGGAATTTTCCGAGTTCTTTGCACACCGATTGAACGGTGTGGCGCTTTCGTTCAACCGTGGTGAGTTCAACTATTCGTTCAAAGACACCGCTGACGCCGCGCACGCTTTTACGATGGTGACGATGCAGCAGGTTAACGACCCCAAATCAAAAGCCATATCTGGCGCTGTTGTTAACTTGATGCTTAGGGATTTGCAGTACAAGTCCAGCTTTGACAGTGACGAGTCCTACTTGACGGCAATCCTGATGATTGCCCATTCCATGCACGCATTTCGCGTATCCACGTTCAAACAGTTTGTTGCTGAGGGGCAGCGCATCCAAAGGGCAACGTTCTGGCGCTATTTTGTCATCGGCGCAGTCGTTGTTGGAGTTGCCTACCTTGTCCTGGGTTAATATTTCAAGTTGGGCACAGTCCGCAGCAAGCGGGCTGTGTATCGAGGAGTTATCAGTGTTCAAGCGTTTTATGCTGTTGTGCATCGGGATGGCTGTAATTCCCGCTGCTGTTGGTGCGCCTAAATCCAAAGCCCAAGCCCCAGCCGGAGGCTTCATGCCTTTGACACAAAGCTGCGTGTTGGAGGAGGGTATGAGGCTCGGTCCCAACTACAAGGGGCACTCGGTCATGGCGGTCGTTGCGGCGATAGGTAATATCCCACCCAAAGATCAGTACGAAACCAACGATGAGTTTAAGGCGCGTACGGAGAACGTGCTGTCCACTAAGCCACCAGCATTGCGTGACGGCCATCTGTGTGTGATCAGTGCCGGTGCGCGTTTGACAGATGACTTCGACGCGGACGCACAAGTTCTTCGGGTGCGCACACTTGGTACGTACAGCAGCCGATGGTTTGATGGCGAGAAATACCACGATATCGCCAAAGTCTACGGGGGTGAGAGAAACGTTCGCACAAGCGTCTACGACGCAAGCAACGCCTATGGTGTGTCTGTGTCTGTCACAAAGAAGAAACGCGACGCCTATTACGTGGCCTTTGATAAGCAATCAGTGGTGGACGCCGGGGAGCTTCCAGGGCTTTCGTACAAGGAGCTTTCACTGAGAGCTGATGTGGAAATGAGTGGTGCTGATGCACGCGCTCAAAAGGATGATATTGACGTAGTGTACTTGTACGGTGTGGTTCGCCCGTATGTGGGTAACCACTCTGAGTATGAGTTCCCGAAAATTGATTGGCCCTTTGAGTCGGAAGAAAAACAAACACTGGTAACCGCATCCCTCAAGAAGTTGGCTGTCATCAACGTTCGCACTGGTCTAATTTTGAAAGTGTTTGATCTGGCTGGTGAGCAGCCTTCGGCGTCCACCAGTTCTAACACCAACAATGGTGATCTTAAGAGCCTGGGGCCGTCTACAATCAAGAAGCCCTTTGTGGTCAAGTGAAGGATCGATGGCGAAGTGTTTTCGTAAGCCAGCTTCGTTCATCGATCACATTGTTCAGACTGTGACAGTAGAAGAGATTATCTCGGTGTCGGTGTGCAACAACTTGTAGACCAAGTGGATGCACTCACGTCCATAGCACGATCCCATGAAGCCCGTATATCGAGCGTCTGCGGGGATGTCTTCAAACGTTGCAACATCCTCGCAGAGTTCGATACCTGTTTCAAAATTGTTTAGAACGGATCGGACCATTGTTGCAGGACGATATGTCGTGTCTTGAAACATGGCATCGAACACTGGCGTTAGAACTTGCAGTACAGTCAAGTTTCGCTCGGCTGCTTCGGCAGCGGCGTCGCTCATCGTTTCGGCGTTCAAGAAGCACGTCAGCACAAAATACTTTGGGCTTGGTGTGTTCGCATCCTTGTACGTGATAGCGATGGTGTTGGTCATCCGGTAGTTTTGCAATTCGGGCGGCTTTGTGCGCGCCTTGTTCTCAATGATCTTTGTGAAATGATGTCTCATGATCTCTACGTGCATGTTTTCAATGGTGATTGACTGATCAAATTGCACTCGATTGTGGCTTGGCCGTGGATGTTGCCTCAACGATCAAGTCCGTAATATTGATCACGCCTGGCTCATCGAGAAGTGAGCGCCGAAAATACAACGTGTGACTGTTGGTATGCGCACGGTATCGCCCCAATCTCTGAGCCACATCCAGTGGGATGAGTGCAGCGTACTCAACGTGCAGGTTGCTGTTGAACATCACTGCGGCGAGTTGATCGAAGGGATTGGACTGTAAGTTCCGCAACGCGCTTAGCTGCGTGCTTTTATTGGCTGGGGTCAGTCGCCTGCCTTTGATTTGATACCGTGTTCCGTCTGGACCGACAGCATCAAAGCCTGCCTGGGAGCCAGTAGCCAGCGTGGCATTGAGAGCGCGCGACACCAGCGTCTCTGTGTAGTCCGCCACTGGGTTGTTCGATGAACGTATGACCCCGCGCTGCCGCAATGCGTCCATCACCGTGCAATGGAGATCGAGCAACTGCCGGTCCGTAAGGTCATCTGTGTTCATTGCACGATCCGTGTCCACTGGCCAGTAGCCATCATATCTGGGGCTACAGTCTTCGCCCATTAAGCCGCTAGACTGACATCCTCTAGGGAGGGGGCACTATGGCTGGATACATTGGGTTCTTGCTTCTTGTTCTTGTGCTGGTTGTCTTGTTTAAAGTCGTGGCGTCCAGGGACCAGGTGATCCGTGAGCTGCGTGAGCAGTCCGCCCAGCAGGGCAGGGACATCGCAGTGCTGCGGCAGGTGGTGGACGCGGTTGCGGATCGCGTGCTTCTGAGTCGCGAACAACGACGGGTGAAGTGGTTTGACGAACTGCTGCCGTTTGCGTTGGACGACTTCAAGGCTCTGAGCGCCGGTTCCGAGCGTGAGTTGATCATGGCCTGTGGGGGAAGTGACGACGCCGAAGTCGTTGGCTTGCACTACCGGCACGACCGGCTTGAGTTCCGTACCGATGGTGAGAAGGACGCGGTGGCCTACGGTTTTGCTCGCCCGTGGGCAACCGTTGAGGATCATCCAGTGATGATCTATCTCAATCAGTACGCGCTTACGTCCAAAATTGTTGGCTTGGAGCAAGACGGATTTGTGAAGCTCGCCCCCTACAGGGCGCGGTTGCCTGATTAGTCCTTTGCTATTCGGTTGATGGATCAAAATTGAAGGAGTATGGATATGCCGCATTCCCCGGACATGGACACCCAGGTTAAGTTGTTCTTGCTGCGGTCGCGCGCGCGAACCGCCGACATCCAGCGCCGTTCAATGATGAACCAAACGCTGGACTTGGAGCAGGATCTTCTTCATCAACAAGGTGCGCAGATGTGGCGGCGCTGCTTGCTGCGCGAGGGGCCGCGTCATGCCGAAGAAGTCATCCAGCTTTGGTGTGTTTTCCAGGCGAAGAAGACGGCCTTCGGTGAACTTTCAGGGGATCAGACGGTTGTTGAATTGAAAACTCAATCCATGCGTGCGGACGACAAATTGATCTGCGAAATTGATGAGTGGATTGTTGGAGCAGCATTTCACGACATGCTCCGCTCTACACACTTTACTACCGCCAGTGGCCGATACCCGCCCCTCATGCTCCAAACTAGTGAGCAGTTGAATCAAGGCAAGCAGCGTGTAACCAACATCTTGAACAACGAGTTGTCGTTTGAAGGGGTGCGTGACTACATGAATGTGAACTACAAGCTTGAGGGGCAAGCCACGCGAAATCGAGAAACGCTTGTGGCCTACGCCAAAGCTCTGTGGTTCGACCAAGCCGTGTACACCCGCGCCATCAAGGCCGTGGCCGATGGGGATACGGATCTGCTGTTGAGGTACGACCAAGCTGTCTACGCCGCGTACGAGCAGGCGGTATCCCGGCCCTCGCTGAGCGACATCATGGTCAAAGTGTTTGCCGCACTGTGTGCGCAAACTCCCTACAGTGCGCATCTGTTTGACACAGAGTGAGCGGCAGTCCAAGCGTGCGCGTGTGAAGGCGTTCAGCGCAAGGCGTTAGTAATTCTGCTAACGGCGGGTGTAGGATACCGGGCCATCAACCCCGCCTGCACCCATGGCCCGCCAGACCACCGTCAACGCCCACCCTGAGCCTGCTGCGGCCACCTCGCCGCTACTGCCGGTCAACGTCACGTGCGGCTTCCCAAGCCCCGCAGAGGACTTCTACGGGGCAGGCGACGGGCTGGACCTCAACCAGCACTGCATCTCAAACCCGGTGGCAACGTTCTTTGCCCAAGCCGACACCGGCACCTCGATGGTGGGTTTTGGGATCCAACCTGGGGACACCCTGATTGTGGACCGGTCACGCACCCTACGTCCCGGCGACATCGTGCTGGTGAACTGGGAGGGTGGGTTCACGGTCAAGAAATTGGTTCAGCGGCGGGGTCGATTTGAATTGCATTCGTCCGCAGAAGACATACCGCCCATCATCGTGCCGCCCGACGTTGAATTGGATGTGTGGGGCGTGGTCACGTGGTCGTTTACCCGGCACGCTTGACAATATTGGCTTCTGTGTTTGCTTGAATGTATTCAATGCAAATAAAGGGGGGGCAATATGGGGATGTGTTCATCGTTTAGGTCATATATTCATGGGAAGTCGCTTGAATTATTGATTTCTGTCATTGTTTTTTTTGATCGACTCTTGATTTGTCTAGTTGTTGCGTGCGGTGTAAGAGCAGTTCAATTATTCTTGTCGGTCAAGCCAAAAAAGGCTGGGGACATCTTTGATAGCGCTGTTATGTACAACTCGCATTTCAATAATTCAGCATCGGGCATTCTTAAGATTGCTGCAAACGTTGCTGGGTTTGAAGCCATACGGGATGCATTCGTATACAATGCAGCCTTGAATTTAGATGTGGAGACGTCAATCGAGTTGGTTAATTCGGGCGTGCTTGATAGATGCTGGGATATTGAATGCCTTCTCTTTGAATTGTCTGTGTGGTGCAAGTGTCCTGAGGAAATTGAAAGTTTGATAGCCGCAATTATTCGTCGGCGGAGGAAGGTGAGCCACCTCAAGGTGCTTAATCAACTGACTCGCCCGCCACTAGAGAATGGGGCGTCAGCCGTCCACAATGTTCTTCGGATCATGCAGAAGAATGGCTACAACTTCCACGGGGGTCTTTCTGTGGCACCAGAGACATTCTTTTACCCCAATCCCAGTCCTGGGTTGATTTCAGACTTGATCGAGTGGGGTGTGTATGTTGAGCGTCCGACGGAACATGGATTGTCGGAGATGGCCGCATATATCAATTCGGAAATCGATGAAGGCGACCGCCGTATCGCCGAGCGTGACGCCGCCAATATCGCCCAGGCACTTGCCGACGCTGGCCTGACTCAAGATGACACCCCTAAGCCGAAAAGAAGGATGTGATGTCTGTTGCGCAACCATTGATCGGCTTGGTGGATGGAAACAATTTTTATTGTTCGGTTGAGCGTATCTTTGACCCCAAGTTGCGCGGTGTTCCGGTTGTTGTGATGTCCAACAACGATGGATGCGCCATTGCCCGATCCAACGAAGCTAAAGCACTTGGCATTGGAATGGGGCAACCCATCCATCAAATCCCCTCGCACATCCGCAAGCAACTGCATGTCCGAAGCGCCAATTTTGCGCTGTACGGGGACATCTCCGCGCGCATTGCACTCATCCTGCGCGATCTGTTTCCCGACGTGGAGGTCTACTCCATTGATGAGAGCTTCGTGTCCTTTGACGGGATCCGTGCGCAGGATCGGCGCAAGGTTGCCATAGAGGCCCGCGCACGTATTTTGAAGTGGGTAGGCGTGCCCTGTTGCGTTGGGATCGGCCCCACGAAGACCCTGGCTAAGATGGGCAACAAGATCGCCAAGGGGACCGAGCAGGGCGTGTGGAACGTGCGACGACCCGACCTGGGCAACTTCCCCATTGGCGACGTGTGGGGCGTGGGGCGCAAGTTTGCCGCGCGCCTAATGGGCGAGGGCATCACCACAGCAGCCCATCTGGTGTCCGCAGATCCACGAGGCATCCAGGACCGCTACGGAGTGGTGCTGGTCCGCACGCAAAGCGAACTCAATGGGGTGCGATGTGCTGAGCTGCAGGAGGAAGAACCCGAGCGCCAGCAGATCATGGTGTCCCGCTCATTCGGCAGCGAAATCCACACACACGACGACCTGGCGCAAGCGGTGGCCACCTTCGCTCAGCGTGCCGCCGAGAAGTTGCGCGCCCGTCACCTCACGACGCACGGAGTGTGGGTGTTCTTTCACACCAACCCGTTCGGGAACACCCAGCAATACCACCCGTCGCGAACCGTTCGATTGGTGGCACCAACCGCCGACACCCGTACCATTTTGGAGGCGGCGCAGACGGCAACCGCTGCGATGTACCGCCCCCATGTTGCGTGGAAGAAGGCCGGAGTGGGGTTGGTGGATCTGAGCGCCGATCATGTGCAACAGGCGGATCTGTTCGCCCCGGTGCGCAACCCGAAATCCGACGCACTGATGAAGGCTTTGGACGCGGCCAACCACAAGTTCGGGCGCGGCAGTCTGTCGTTTGCATCGTCCAGTGCGGGTCCAGGCGGTGCCCCAAAATGGGCAATGCGGCAGGAGCATCTGTCGCGTTCCTTTACGACCCGCTGGGATGAGATACTGGTTGCCAGATAGGGCTGCACCATGCGTGGCTTTGGATGGTCGGCTCACAAACGCAGTGGTGGGTTTCAACAAGGGGGTTGTAATGAAATGGATATTCGGTATCGGATCAATTGGCTTGTGTGCCAATAAAATTAAACCGATCTTCGCACTTGTCAGCATTTCAGTTTTGGGTGCTTGCGATCAGTCGGTGCCACCTCCGGCCTCTCCCATCTCACCGCCTGCCGTGACAGACCCTGCTCCTGTTGTAGAAGTGCAGCCAGCGGAAGAGCCTGCGCCCGAGGCGGCAGCTTCTGCTGACGTTACCGATGTGTCCGAAGTGGTCCAGGATCTTTACCGGCAGATGAAAGACAAGAAGGCGCTGCAAGATAAGTTGTGGGCGGCCGCAAACGCAATCAACGACTACAACCATGTAGGGACGTACTACAACGAGTACCATATCCCCGAGCATTCTTGTTACGTACTTGGGCGGCTGCTAAAGCAGGATAAATATATTGCTGGAACCGTGATGACGTACGATCCAGATTACGTCACCGCCACGACTGAGAACGCCCAAGACCTGCGCGTTATGGCTGTCTCGTTGAGCAACTTTAACAGTGTGGCGAACGGCATCATTGGGGACGCTCACCATGAGCGCGTAATTGAATGGAACTTGGACTGTGTGGGTCGATTTGGCATCCCGAGAGATGCATCAATCGAGCAAGTAGGACAGTCGTCGTTCTACGTAATTAGAGCTGAGGGCAGAGTGCTGCAAGTGCTGGGGGATATCGAAAAAGGCTTTGCACAAAAAGTATCTGACGCAGTTGAAGCCAATCCAACGGTTGAGCAAGTTGCTTTGGGGAGCGGAGGTGGATATGTGCTCGAAGCAATTGCAGCCGGACGGTACATCCGCAGCAAGGGATTGGAGACATCATTGTGGAACAACTGCTATTCCGCGTGCCCATTAGTCTTTATGGGGGGCGTGGAGCGAGTCAATTGGTCGCCATACGGGGACTTGGGCTTTCATCAAGTCGCAGATGAAAACGGGACGGCTGTGCCGGTGGGACATCCGATATATCAGGCAATCTTCAACTACACGTCAGAGATGGGCGTTGATCCAACGTATGTTCTCAAGCGCATGTGGAGTTCGCCGCCGTCTGGTATGACGATGGTTGAAGGGCAGGAGGATGAACTCTGTGATGCACGTATTATCACCTGGGTCCAGCGGGGCTGTTCCAAGCCAAATTGATGGATGTCTAAAAGGAATTTTCCGTGAGTACCTTTCAACGCAATTTTGTGTTTCTTGTCTTTTTGATGTTCGCGCTCACGCAGGGAGCCATCGCGTCCGATGTCCCGCCCGAAGATTCTGAGAATTGGGCGGTGAACTCCGCGTGGGTGAAGGAATTGCCTGCGCTTGATCAGCAAATCGTCCTAGTGTCGCTGGGCCTTGGCATGTCAACACATGTGGATACGAGGTTGATCCCCGCCGTTAAAAGCAAAAGCGACATGCAATGGGTGTTGAAAGTGGCTGGCACGTCCAATGTCATGTTGGCGGGGCTGGCAACGCGCAGTGAGGAAATGCGTGCGATATTTGATGAGCGGTCCAAGGTCTATCTTGAAGTCATCAATGGGCGGATGGGTGCGGACGAGTTTGAACGCAAAATGGCTCAGATCAGTTTGAAAATTGAAAAGGCCACCGCCGACATCACGCCACAGCAAATCGCCCAGGTCCGCAGCCAGTACCGCAGCAGATTGTATGACACGGAGACAGCACTGATCGCGTTTGCGAAGCTAAGAGCGAGGTAGTTCAATGGACATAAAAAAGCCCGCTTACGCGGGCGTAGAAAGATGGCTGGGCGTCACTCATCAAAGATTACTGTGATGCAGTCCAGTTCGTCTTCCGAGTAGATCGGCAGTTCCTCTGCCGGTTCCGACTTCACTTCCTTGATGATGCGTTGCGTGTTCTTTTGGTCGCGAATTGTGTACATGGTGTGGGTGCGATTGCACTCACGCAACGCCAGCACCTTTTCCAAGAACGCCTCATCAATGTCAATGCCTTTCGCCTTGCTGTTGCAAGTCATGGCGATATTCGTGAGGCTTGCACCGTCGTCATGATCTTTTGCGATCCGCGCCATGGAATGCATGAAACGTTCGTCAATGTCATGGAACTTTTTGGGCAGCACTTTCTTCTTAGCCATCGTTGTCTCCTTGTGGAAGGGATGACGTAGGTATAGGCCAAAAAAATGACGTGCACAAGCCGTTGGAAGTCAGCGTAACCGGCAGTTGTGGGTCGCTGACGCCACGCCAACCACCAAGATTTCGGTTGACGAACCACGCACAACACAAGCGGCAGTGGTTAGGGGTGTTTTGGCACCCTCACGCAATTTTTCAGCATCGGCGTGCCGGAGACGTGTCCGTTGCCCAGGCAATCGAGCGTCACCGACTGCCCTCTGCGCAAACCGGCCAACTCATCCTTGCGCGCCGGGTCCAGCACAGCCACGGGCCGGTCGTGGATCCCCGTGCCTTCAAAGCTCAGAAGAGGCGAGCGGCGGTACAGCGCGGGCTCCTCGGCAACCACGCCAGTGACCCGCAGCCGTTGACCCATGTAGTGCCTGTCGGCAGCAGCGGCGTCACGGGTGTAGGCCGCCAGCAAGACCGTTGCGTCCACAGCAAGCGGGGGCTGGGCATGAGCAGCTGCTGCCAAAATCAAAACGGTCGAAATTAGGCTCATGACGGTGTGTAATGGACGGTAAGGCCCCCATGCTACACGCACGCGTTCGGAGAGCGCATTGACCGCCATACATTTGACACGCGAACAGATGTTCGCCCTGGCTGAGCAAATATCGTTCCGTGCAGCAGCAGGAAAGATCACCGCCCGGTTTATGGATCAACTCGGCGCGCTGATCGACGCGGCAGGGGTAACCCAAGACCTCGAACTGTCTCTGCGTTGCATTGAGGTGATTGGCAAGTTCGGGGAACTGGATGACAAGCGGTATGGGTGCATGCTGCATTACTTCCATGCCAACGCTTTGGGATGGTTGTACATACATCGTCATACCGATGACAACGCATTGTCGTGGATCCAGCCGGACAACACTGCACAGATCTATGAATTGCGGTCAGCCATTGCACATGCTGGCTTTCCCCTGCATCCCGCTGAATTCCGCGCGCAGGTCCATTCCAACCTAGGCAATGCATTCAACAAGACGGGGCGAATTCATGACGCACTGGAACACTGGCGAAAAGCGTTAGCTCTGGACCCGATGCTTGCGATGGCCCAAGGCAATATGGCGGGTGCACTGTTCTTTTACGCGCGCAATCTGTACGACGTAGGTCATCGGGAGTGGATCAACATTGAAGGGCGTGAGCAACTGCGCAAAGCGGTTGCCATTGGCGTTCATGGAGCCACATTTGTTGAAGCTGCTGATCGCTTTAGGCGCATGCTGGGTGCCGTAGAGCTAGGCTTGGATCAGTACGGTATTGAGCGCAAACCGGATTGTACCTGGATGGACAATTTCTCACTGGGGAAGAGCGCCCAGGAGAAGCGGTATCGACGTTGGTGTCTGGACAACAGGCTTTTCCTCAACCCCATGAATGATGCGTACATCCAGCCAGTTGCCGCCACAGATTCGCTTTCGCTGCCAACACATCGAGCCGATGGGGTGGGGATCTCGTATCTTGCTGCGTTCAACCAACTCAAACAGGAATACATCTATGCCAGATGGTGCTTGTTCGTTGGGCTGGATGACCAGAAGACGCATATGGCCGACCGTGAAGTATTGTTGTCATCCAACGCCGACAGTGCGCGCTACAGCATCGCCATTGAGCAGGTAAAAACCGCTTACCGTGCGGCCTACTCGCTGTTGGATAAGGTTGCGTACTTTGTGCGCGACCGCTGGGAGATTGGTGCTAAGCGAAAATCGGCTGACTTCGCACGACTGTGGCGGACAGAACCAAAAAAGGGCACGGAGACAACCATTCGCCCGGAGTTTGAAAGCAGTCAGAATATTTGGCTGCACGCTCTGTACAGCCTGTCCGAAGACATCTTCAATGAGGACACAAGGCAATACGCATCGCCGGACGCTCAAGAACTTCACGTCGTGCGTAATGCTTTGGAGCATCGGTTCTTCAAAATTGTTTGGTCCAGGTCCGAGTGCGACGAAACATCGATGCACCACGACCGACTGTCGGAACAGATGACATTTGACGAGTTCCAAAGCAAAGCCCTGCGCGTTTTGACGATGGCACGTTCTGCAATCATGTACCTATGCCTTGCAATGCATCGAGCCGAAGTGCAGCGTGCCGAAGAAGATAAAGCTCAGTCTATGTCGTTCGGGGTGAACCACATTCCGGACCGGCTTAAAGGGTAAAAGCGGCGGCACATGAAAAGGGAGATTTCGCGGTGACGTTCAAGATTGTTGATATTGAAGAACTGATTGCTCAAGCCAAGGCATCTGGTGTGAGCAAGATCAGTGTTGAAGTGCCTTTGCTTGCGTCGTACACCCAAGAGGCGTGCGTCTCGCAGACTCAATGGATGATGTTGCCGCACCACCACAAGCACTACGCTTGGCTGCACGTGGACGCAGAGGGCGTACCGTTCTACGCCGGTTACGGTCGTGGCCCCTACGCGTGGCAGAAGAACGGTGGCATTGCCTGGGAATGGTTCGTTCGCGAGCGATTGGGCGGCGAATACCGTGTTGTCGTCCTAGCAGTGGGCCTGTCAGAAGCACACATCCACAGCATTTTTGAGCAGATGCTTGAGATGTACAACACGAGATTGCTCAATCAATCGAGCTTCTACAGAGGCATGGACTACAAGGCACTCAAAGAAGAGAACGACAAGAAAAGAGCAATCCGACCCTTTTATGCATTTGTTGGTAGCAAGAAGCCAGCGTCAGAAATATTTCAGGCGGCGCTGACCGCTCAACAATTGCAGTACGAGCTTGATCCCTATCGTGGCGAGACTGGCCGTTTTGGTGAAGTTCTCAAGGCAATGGATGCATCACAGCCGGTCAATGATTACTTCATTACTACGATTGTCGAGTGGTATATGGGGCAGGGGGACTTGGATGCCGCAAAGCACGCGTTCGCCGAGTTCAAGAAAAGAGCCCCACGATTGGCGGCAAGTAAGAGGGTGACAAGGCTGGATAAGTTGTTGGAGCGCGGACGCTTCTACCGACGCCCTGGCTGGTTGGATCAATAAAAGGATTTTTCCCGATGAAATGGCTTGCTCTTATTGTCTTAGGTGTCGGCAGCGCACACGCTGCACCGCTTCCCCTATCACAGCGGTGCAATTTGATCGTTGGATCAACTGTTGGAGCACATCCAACCCGTGAGCTTGTAGAACTGCTCGCTCACACGCCCCTCAAGGATGAATTCACATCCACGGAGCGGCACGACTCACAGCTACGCGAGTTCATCGGCTCGCTTGATGTTCCAGGTAAAGATGGGCAGTTGTGCGTCTCCTCCAAAGGCGATGGTGCGCTCTTTGACTACGACGCAGACTCGCAAACGCTGTGGGCCAATGTGGAAGCAGCCTCCGGCACCCGCATTTTCCGTACGGCTCATGGGCGGATCACTGTGAGGGATGTTGTCTCCGATGAATGGGACAGCGTGATTTCCGACCGAGTGATGACCAATGCTTTGGGTGTCAGCGTGGATGGGTTACATGCCACTGGAAAAGCAGCATCCGTTGGCTTCACCAGCGAGCAGATGGACGCATTTCACCGAAAGCTTCCTTACCACCGCTTCAAAAGCGCGTATGGGACAAAGGCAATGTCCATGCTCATGGATCCGAACCAGGCGCGAGACGTAAAGCCACACGCAATGGTGGTGTTCCAGTACAGGCTGCGAAGCCCATATCTGGCTCAAGGAACCGATGTTCATGCCGCTACGATGGACAGCCCTGGGAGCTTTGCCATTGAGAAATCGGTGGTGCTGGGTGACCTGATTGCCGTCGGCATTGTGGATGGCCGGACGGGTGAAGTTCTCGCCGTGACGCGGAATGAGGCGGATCCAGCACTTTAACTTTGGGCTGTCGAGCTGATTTGTAGGTCATGAGAGCAACAGTCCAATGCGTCCATTGGGCTGCTTGCCAGTGCCGATAGTTTTCCAATCAACCAATGATTTTTCCGATTTCTTTGACTATCTTAAGTATGATTTTGAGATTTTCAACGGGTCCGTAAATCGCCATTGCTGAGATGAGAATTAGAGTTGAGTATAGGTCCATAATTATTTTTCCTTGTAAAGTTATGGTCGCACGGTCATTTCCTTGTGTGGTTGTGAGTGCGGATTGAATTGTACGCTGCCCGTTATAATTAACAACTGTCAAACTGGGCCGCGAACGGACATGCGGTGACGTGACACGCGACGTATCAGAGGGTACGCAAGAGTTGAACCGGCATGTACCAAAAGTCCCTGCAATGCAGGTTGTAGAAAAGGCAAACATGGAGTTCGGACGCGGATGGATTGGCTTTGGATCCGCAACCGTTGCACCTTACAGCGTCACCAAATGGACCATGCGGCAGGAGCATCTGTCGCGTTACAAAGGGGTTATTAGTGAGTATTGCCAATCTTAGTGATAAATTTAAGAAAATATTTGAGCGCGATGATGGTGTTGCGCAGCGAGAGATGCAGTCTGCATCACGCATGATCAATTCGGGTGAGTTGACTCAAGATGACGTGCTTTCGCGCGACAATTTGGTTGAGCGTTATGTGTGGCTTATTCACCAATCCAGAAATATCTTATCGGCGTGGGCGAATTCCGGGGATATGCAGCCGGTACTCAATCAGGATGCTGGAATTATAGGAATGGTTGACCCGCGCCATGGAAACATTGTGGCCTTCACAATGCGTCACTCTGAATTGGCGGAAATTGAAATTGATGTGCCAGAGAATGGGAAGTACGCAGTCATTGCGTACGAAGATCTGTCTGTTTGCCTGTACGAGACGTACAAGGACTACCGCGCAAAATGGAATGCAGAGTATGGCGGCACATCCTCCGTTTCCGATGATGTGCCATCAACGCCAGAAGAACTAATCTCCAAGCTTTCAGAGTTCAAGAGGCTGCTGCAAGGTTTGGAAGACGAAGATGATGGTAATCACGTCGTGTCTTTTATGGAGCGAATGAAGGCCAGTGGGGATTCATACAAGCGTCCGAACACAATGACAGAGGCGCGCGCCCAGGCTGGATCAATTTTTAAAGATTCAACCGACCCAATGCTGGGGGCTGTTGTAAAGGGTATCTATCAAAGCCGTCACGTTGACATAGATCCAAACGATCTTCGCCGCTGTGCTATTGCAGCCATCTGTGCCGGACGGGATTTGCTTTACAAGCAAAATGGTCGAGAATTGGATGAGTCAAATCCATTCTCAAATGTGAAGGCATCTATTTCGCCAGAAGGCATCATCCATTCGTTTGCTGTGAACAATCATGTCGTCTTCTTTGGAGACGAGCCAATGGAGGAAGATGACCGTCTGGCGTTCGATTTGGACTACGTTCCCCTGTCGATCCATTATATTGACGCACGCACGCGTAGTGTTCAAGAAATCACTCATGAAGGCGAGCAGGCGACTAGAAAACGTCAAGATTTTCCAAGCCTACTGGATCTGATCAATAATATTGGTCACGAACAACTTGATGTTGTTGCAAACAACTTGGCGGTGATCGATGGAATAGCCAACGAGCAGCTTCCACAAGCCCTGGAACTGGCGTTGTCGGTCGCAAAAATTCGATTTCAAGGCGCACAACTGAACACCATAAACGCCTATATCCGCGTGCGCTATGCAATGCGGCTGAGCGGAGAGCGGGACTGGTCTGTTGCCCCCAGTGGCCGCGTTGTTGCCGGTACAAAAACTGCCATCATTCTCAATTGTGATGATGGGGTAGGTCACATCTGTTCTGGTGATGATCTGTGCATCCCATCTATCGATCAAATTTTCTTTGTGGGCAAGGATAGCGTCAGTCGATTTCTTAGAAGCTAATAAGGAACGAGATCTCCAGCATCATTAAGGCCGCCGCACGGTGGCCTTTTTTTTGTATTGACAAGGTTCAATCTTCTGCTTAATTGATGATGTCTTAAGGCTATATAAGGGGTGATGCATGACTGACATGAGAATACATGAATTGCTCAAAACCAGTGAGTGGGACGCGGCGTTGGATCGCGAGGAAATTAAAGAGTATTTTCAAACTCATGATGTGAATGAGACGTTCTATGTGAGTGGTGGTGCGAGTCAAACTCTACTGACTCCACTTGCTTATGTTGCATCAAAGAGTATCAACAATTTTGATCGTGATAACGTTCTTGATGTGATGAGGGATTTGATTGAATTGGGTGCCGATGTGAACGCGCCAGTTCGTAAGTCTGATTACTACGGTGACGGGTTTTTAAAGGGTGACGGCAAGGAATTGGTAGATCTTGCTAACGGCACAGATCGCATTGAACTGTTGGTCAAAAGTGGAGCCAGCGCAAAAGAGTCGCATATCCTCTCTTTATTCCGAGAAGGAACGGGTGGCGCTTTTATCGCAGAAAAATATTTCGACTTGATAGAGCCCAGGCACTTCTTCCACTTAAAGAACAACAATGAAAGTGCAGCAATAATTGATGAACTGGCTCTTGCGGGTTACGACTTTAATGTTCAGGATGAGAACGGTGACACGCCACTAAGTTATGTGCGTGACATTCACAATGTGAAGCGGCTTGTTGATTCGGGAGCTTCGGTTCGTATTCCGAACAACGATGGTGAAACGTTCTTGGATCAATGCCGTGCGGAATTTATTGCGAAAAATTCCTCGGCCAATGGCGCTCAAATCATGAGAGATCTCGGTGTTAACCTGAGCGCGCCAGATCACTTTGGAGATACCGCGCTGCACAAGATGATGTACGAAGGTAACAATTTGGAGCGTATTAGAAATCTGTTGGACGCTGGGGCCGATCCCACTGTTCGGGACGCAGATGACAAGCTTCCTTACCAAGTGGATTCCAGGGGTGAAGATCGGCATGAAGCTAAACTTTTGTTGGAAAGCGCAGCCACAAAACGAAAACTTGTGGAAGAGCTGGGTGAATCACAACAACAATTTGCTATGCGACGAAAAATGTAAAAGAGATAAGCCTGCTTCGGTGGGCTTTTTTATTGGGATTCTATCCACACTCAAAAGTGCCTTAGATTTTATATTGGCGTTTCGATGTTGACAATGTTGCAGTTCATGTTTAATTGAGTGCATCTCAATTATTTTAAGGGGTTTTATGGACAATGTCGTTTTCAGAAGACGGCTGCACTGAACGTCAGAAGCCGACTGCACTATAGCAGCGGAGGGGTTGGATCCATCAGGCAACGACGGGCTGCTGCCGGCCATCAGCGGACGCAGGGAGGACTTTCCGCAACCGGCCGTTCGATGCGGCACCGATGGCCTTCGCGCAGGGGTAGTGAATCCGCCAGGATTGACTTGCGCTGCCCTACCTCTCACTAGTGAGGGGCGGCAGCGCATCAAGCGGTGAGCGCACTCCGGCACCGCCAACTTTCAGCACATGCGTGTAAATCATCGTCGTAGAGACGTCGGAATGGCCGAGCAGATCCTGCACGGTTCGAATGTCGTAACCGCTGCGGAGCAAGGCCGTCGCGAACGAGTGGCGGAGGGTGTGCGGTGTGGCGGGCTTCGTGATGCCTGCTTGTTCTACGGCACGTTTGAAGGCGCGCTGAAAGGTCTGGTCATACATGTGATGGCGACGCACGACACCGCTCCGTGGATCGGTCGAATGCGTGTGCTGCGCAAAAACCCAGAACCACGGCCAGGAATGCCCGGCGCGCGGATACTTCCGCTCAAGGGCGTCGGGAAGCGCAACGCCGCTGCGGCCCTCGGCCTGGTCCTTCAGCCACCATGCCCGTGCACGCGACAGCTGCTCGCGCAGGCTGGGTGCCAAGCTCTCGGGTAACATCAAGGCCCGATCCTTGGAGCCCTTGCCCTCCCGCACGATGATCGTGCCGTGATCGAAATCCAGATCCTTGACCCGCAGTTGCAAACCCTCACTGATCCGCATGCCCGTTCCATACAGAAGCTGGGCGAACAAACGATGCTCGCCTTCCAGAAAACCGAGGATGCGAACCACTTCATCCGGGGTCAGCACCACCGGCAAGCGCCGCGACGGCCGAGGTCTTCCGATCTCCTGAAGCCAGGGCAGATCCGTGCACAGCACCTTGCCGTAGAAGAACAGCAAGGCCGCCAATGCCTGACGATGCGTGGAGACCGAAACCTTGCGCTCGTTCGCCAGCCAGGACAGAAATGCCTCGACTTCGCTGCTGCCCAAGGTTGCCGGGTGACGCACACCGTGGAAACGGATGAAGGCACGAACCCAGTGGACATAAGCCTGTTCGGTTCGTAAGCTGTAATGCAAGTAGCGTATGCGCTCACGCAACTGGTCCAGAACCTTGACCGAACGCAGCGGTGGTAACGGCGCAGTGGCGGTTTTCATGGCTTGTTATGACTGTTTTTTTGTACAGTCTATGCCTCGGGCATCCAAGCAGCAAGCGCGTTACGCCGTGGGTCGATGTTTGATGTTATGGAGCAGCAACGATGTTACGCAGCAGGGCAGTCGCCCTAAAACAAAGTTAGAGCTCAAGATGAAGCATCACGCAGCTTTGTATTTCAGAACTGCCATGACCTTAGATGAGTTGGCTGAGATTATCGAAATGGAAAACCCGTTCTTCGATTGTGAAAACGAAGATGAATGGGTTATTGGTGTTTGTGAAGGAGTCGATAAGATTGATGTGTGTCGCACTCACAAGGTTCCACCGATAGAGACGGATACAGCCATTCTTCGTTATGCGCATGCAATGGAAAGCGCCATTCCGACTGAGGTTCTCAAAACAATTACCAGTCGGTTGTTAGCCCATGGCATTACAGATATTAAGATTCGCGGTTTTGACAAATGGGGCACCGAGTTTCTTTTTGCCTCAGCAGCTACGGAGTTAGGCCTATGAGCTCTAACCCTTCGGTCAAGCGGGACTGCGGGACCAGCGTGGTTTCTCCGGCCATCTCCTTTCGCGCCGCAGCCCCTTACCTTCAACGTTAGGCATCACAAAGTACAGCATCGTGACCAACAGCAACGATTCCGTCACACTGCGCCTCATGACTGAGCATGACCTTGCGATGCTCTATGAGTGGCTAAATCGATCTCATATCGTCGAGTGGTGGGGCGGAGAAGAAGCACGCCCGACACTTGCTGACGTACAGGAACAGTACTTGCCAAGCGTTTTAGCGCAAGAGTCCGTCACTCCATACATTGCAATGCTGAATGGAGAGCCGATTGGGTATGCCCAGTCGTACGTTGCTCTTGGAAGCGGGGACGGATGGTGGGAAGAAGAAACCGATCCAGGAGTACGCGGAATAGACCAGTCACTGGCGAATGCATCACAACTGGGCAAAGGCTTGGGAACCAAGCTGGTTCGAGCTCTGGTTGAGTTGCTGTTCAATGATCCCGAGGTCACCAAGATCCAAACGGACCCGTCGCCGAGCAACTTGCGAGCGATCCGATGCTACGAGAAAGCGGGGTTTGAGAGGCAAGGTACCGTAACCACCCCAGATGGTCCAGCCGTGTACATGGTTCAAACACGCCAGGCATTCGAGCGAACACGCAGTGTTGCCTAACCCTTCCATCGAGGGGGACGTCCAAGGGCTGGCGCCCTTGGCCGCCCCTCATGTCAAACGTTAGATGCACTAAGCACATAATTGCTCACAGCCAAACTATCAGGTCAAGTCTGCTTTTATTATTTTTAAGCGTGCATAATAAGCCCTACACAAATTGGGAGATATATCATGAAAGGCTGGCTTTTTCTTGTTATCGCAATAGTTGGCGAAGTAATCGCAACATCCGCATTAAAATCTAGCGAGGGCTTTACTAAGCTTGCCCCTTCCGCCGTTGTCATAATCGGTTATGGCATCGCATTTTATTTTCTTTCTCTGGTTCTGAAATCCATCCCTGTCGGTGTTGCTTATGCAGTCTGGTCGGGACTCGGCGTCGTCATAATTACAGCCATTGCCTGGTTGCTTCATGGGCAAAAGCTTGATGCGTGGGGCTTTGTAGGTATGGGGCTCATAATTGCTGCCTTTTTGCTCGCCCGATCCCCATCGTGGAAGTCGCTGCGGAGGCCGACGCCATGGTGACGGTGTTCGGCATTCTGAATCTCACCGAGGACTCCTTCTTCGATGAGAGCCGGCGGCTAGACCCCGCCGGCGCTGTCACCGCGGCGATCGAAATGCTGCGAGTCGGATCAGACGTCGTGGATGTCGGACCGGCCGCCAGCCATCCGGACGCGAGGCCTGTATCGCCGGCCGATGAGATCAGACGTATTGCGCCGCTCTTAGACGCCCTGTCCGATCAGATGCACCGTGTTTCAATCGACAGCTTCCAACCGGAAACCCAGCGCTATGCGCTCAAGCGCGGCGTGGGCTACCTGAACGATATCCAAGGATTTCCTGACCCTGCGCTCTATCCCGATATTGCTGAGGCGGACTGCAGGCTGGTGGTTATGCACTCAGCGCAGCGGGATGGCATCGCCACCCGCACCGGTCACCTTCGACCCGAAGACGCGCTCGACGAGATTGTGCGGTTCTTCGAGGCGCGGGTTTCCGCCTTGCGACGGAGCGGGGTCGCTGCCGACCGGCTCATCCTCGATCCGGGGATGGGATTTTTCTTGAGCCCCGCACCGGAAACATCGCTGCACGTGCTGTCGAACCTTCAAAAGCTGAAGTCGGCGTTGGGGCTTCCGCTATTGGTCTCGGTGTCGCGGAAATCCTTCTTGGGCGCCACCGTTGGCCTTCCTGTAAAGGATCTGGGTCCAGCGAGCCTTGCGGCGGAACTTCACGCGATCGGCAATGGCGCTGACTACGTCCGCACCCACGCGCCTGGAGATCTGCGAAGCGCAATCACCTTCTCGGAAACCCTCGCGAAATTTCGCAGTCGCGACGCCAGAGACCGAGGGTTAGATCATGCCTAGCATTCACCTTCCGGCCGCCCGCTAGCGGACCCTGGTCAGGTTCCGCGAAGGTGGGCGCAGACATGCTGGGCTCGTCAGGATCAAACTGCACTATGAGGCGGCGGTTCATACCGCGCCAGGGGAGCGAATGGACAGCGAGGAGCCTCCGAACGTTCGGGTCGCCTGCTCGGGTGATATCGACGAGGTTGTGCGGCTGATGCACGACGCTGCGGCGTGGATGTCCGCCAAGGGAACGCCCGCCTGGGACGTCGCGCGGATCGACCGGACATTCGCGGAGACCTTCGTCCTGAGATCCGAGCTCCTAGTCGCGAGTTGCAGCGACGGCATCGTCGGCTGTTGCACCTTGTCGGCCGAGGATCCCGAGTTCTGGCCCGACGCCCTCAAGGGGGAGGCCGCATATCTGCACAAGCTCGCGGTGCGACGGACACATGCGGGCCGGGGTGTCAGCTCCGCGCTGATCGAGGCTTGCCGCCATGCCGCGCGAACGCAGGGGTGCGCCAAGCTGCGGCTCGACTGCCACCCGAACCTGCGTGGCCTATACGAGCGGCTCGGATTCACCCACGTCGACACTTTCAATCCCGGCTGGGATCCAACCTTCATCGCAGAACGCCTAGAACTCGAAATCTAACGTCCGTTCGGGCATCGAGGTCCATGTCGGGGTGGGACGGGCCCGTGGCTTCAAGATCACTTGCAGTCCGACCGCGATGTCTTGGTTGCGCGAGAGGTTGTCGATATCCTCCACTTCCATCATCAACCCTGGATAATGCCGCCGCCGTCATCGCCGCCGACGCCCGTGCCGGGCTTTTCGGGCCTGTCAGGCTTGCTCGGCCTTCAGCCTGCCTGGGCGAGATCTCCGGCGGACGGATTAACGGCGGAGCTTCGCCGCCTTTCGTGCGTGTGAAGGCCGAAGATAGTTCTCTCAAAAACATCCGTTTATGAGAGATACCAAATGTCATTTTCAGAAGACGACTGCACCAGTTGATTGGGCGTAATGGCTGTTGTGCA
>NZ_JASJSQ010000061.1:0-30626 GCF_030236855.1 Stenotrophomonas maltophilia group sp. Smal13 | reverse complement strand
CCGGTGCTCTCGGCCTTGCTGCCGGTGCGGAAGTTCTGGCCGTCCGACGATGACGTGGTGCCGTCGCCCCAATGCTCGGCGAAGGGATGTCGGAACTGCGCGTTGACCAGCTCGGCCAGTGCCGCCCCGTAGGTTTCGTCGCGGATGTGCCAGGCTTGCAGCCAGGCCAGCTTGGCGTAGGTCGTGCCGGGGCACGATTCCGCCATCTTGGTCAGGCCCAGGTTGATCGCGTCGGCGAGGATCGTGGTCAGCAACAGGTTTTTGTCCTTGGCCAGGTCGCCTGACTTCAGGTGGGCGAAGTGCCGGGTGAAGCCCGTCCATTCGTCTACCTCCAGCAGCAATTCGGTGATCTTGACGTGCGGTAGGATCATCGCCGTCTGGTCGATCAGGGCCTGTGCGGTATCGGGCACCGCCGCATCGAGCGGCGTGATCTTCAGGCCCGACTCCGTGATGATGGCGTCCGGCAGCTCGTTGGCCAGCGCCATGCGGTTGACGGTGGCGAGCTGCGTTTCCAGCAGCGTCAGCCGGTCATGCAGGTACTGGTCGCAATCGGTGGCCACGGCCAGCGGCAATTCGCTGGCCTGCTTGAGGCTGGCGAATTTCGCGGGCGGCACCAGGTAGTTGTAGCGGCTCGCGTTTGAAAACGGGCGTGCTCGCATTCGACGCCGCTTTCGGCTCGAATTAACTGCAACTGACGGCGCGCTGATGCTCACGCTATCTGCAAACGAGCTTGCAATCGACGGCGGCGGCTCGCATTTCATGGCGGCGTGCTCGAATTAATTGCAAGTGAAATGCCGGGTTCCAAGCTATCCAAAATCAATAGATGCAGTGCCGGCTGCCCGCTAACGCCTCTGAGCGGTCAGACGGGGATTGACCTACGCCGCCTCTCGCACGAGACGGATATCGACTTCTCTGTCAACGTACTTCCATTCCTCTGTTGCACGCAGTTCGGAAAGCAATGCGTTGAACTCAGCCTCATGGGTTGGCGCGAACTCGAACCAATTGAGAAAATCGAACGGTTCATTTTCAGAGAGGTCGCGGCAGTGGTGGAGCTTGCGCGCTACTGCAGGCAAGTAGTTGAGCCCGATTTGGATGTGCTTTGACTTTTCGAAAACGCTCCGGCGCTCGTCTTGCGTGAATTCCCACCAAGCTGCGTTTTTTCGGATCGGTATCAACGCAGCGCAAGTTGCTTCTGGGCGCGCTAGCCCTTGCTGCTTCACCACAATTTCGTTCTTCTCTTCGCGCATGACATACCGTTCATTGCTTGTTATTCCGCGAAGTACCCAGGGTGCATTGGTTTCGGGCTGCAACTCTGAGGCAGATATTACGTTGAGCCTTTTGGCTTCAGGCAGTGACTTGCCAACTATGGTTTCGGTTCCAACGATCCGCCAAAGACCGCTGTCTCCGCCGACGAATGCAAATAATCGTGTATCCATTTCACCCCCTTCATGTGAGTGTGTTAACTTTTTTACAGCCTCAAAAAACCTATCTGCCCATCCCATGCTTGTGCATCATCGTCTCGCCTCGCTTAGCGTAGTATTGCATTACGCTTACCAGCGCCCCCAGTTAAATTGTAAATATAGCATCGAATTGGTCTGTGATACGACCGCCAGAAAATAGCCGTTTGTCGCCATTTCAAAAATTAATTGTACCGTATCGGTACGCCCTAACTAGGCGTCAGGCCGGAACCTTGGGCCGCGTCAGGATAGGGCCGATTCCAGCATTTTCTGACGCCTCGCCGGCAACCTCTAGGGCCTCAACCTGACAGGCCGTACGCTTAACGTACGATTTTTTCCGTTTTCTCTATCGTCCCCATCAAGGCTCTGGCCAGCACGATGCCCTTGTCGGTTTGCATGGCCAGCTCGGTCAGCAACTGGACAGCCTGCCGGTAGTGGCCAATCGTGAACGGCTGGAAGCCGAACACCGTTTGCAGCTCGACCAGGTGCTCGCGTCGGGTCTGCTCACGCTGCCCGTACTCGTCCCAGCTTTCGATGCCGACCTTGAGCTGGTTGGCGACCAGTCTCAGCAATGGCGGGAACGGTGGCTCATCAGCGCCAAGGATGACGCCGGGAAAGCGCAGGTAGCAGAGCTGCACCGCGAAGCCCAGCCGATTGGCCGGGCCGCGCCGCTGCCGGATGATGGAGAGGTCGCTTTCGCTGAACGTGTAGTGACGGATCAACTCATCCTTGGTGTCCGGCAACGCCAGCAGGCTTTCGCGCTCGGCGGCGGAGAGGATCGAACGGCGGGGCATGCGGTTTCCTTCTTCTTGAAAACGTAGGTTTGTGACAAGCCCGCCAAGGCAACCGGCGCGGCACGGGAATCAAGGCATTGCGATTCTCGAAAATAGTTCTTGAAATTCTATTCTTGATTGCATATCATCTCAACGAGTTTCGATAAGAAAGGATGCCCATGCGACCGTCTGTTGTGCTTGACATGAAGCGAAGCGCAGTGCGTGAAGCGGTAGGCCGCTTTCGCGCCGCGAACCCGCGCGTCTTCGGCTCGGTGCTGCATGGCACCGACCGGGATGGCAGCGACCTCGACCTGTTGGTCGATGCGCTGCCCGGTGCCACGTTGTTGGACTTGGGCGATTTGGAAGAAGAACTGAAATCGCTGCTCGGCGTTGACGTCGATCTGCTGACTCCCGGCGACCTGCCGCCGAAGTTCCGGGCCAAGGTGCTCGCGGAGGCGCAACCGATATGAGCGAGAACCGCCTGCCCGATTACCTCGACCACATTCAGCAGGCCGCAACCGATGCGCGCAGCTTCGTGGAAGGGATGGCCAAGGACGACTTCTTGGCCGACAAGCGCACCCAGCAGGCCGTCATCATGAGCCTGATCGTCATCGGCGAGGCGGCCACAAAGGTGATGGATGGCTACGTCGAGTTCACCCAGGCGCATGCCGACGTGCCGTGGCGCAGCATGCGCAATATGCGTAATCGCATGGCTCACGGCTATTTCGACATCAACCTCGATGTGGTGTGGGAGACGGTACAGGAATGGCTGCCGGCGTTGCTCCAGCAATTGCCCGCCGTGCGTCAGGATGCCGACGATGAAGACCGTAACGACAAAGGCATGGAGCCATGACCAATCAAGCCGCCGATGTTCGGCCCCTCTGGCGTGTTCGATCCCGCGACCTATGAGCCGCGCTCGGGCAAGACCTTCTGGATGGCCGCAACGGACGAGAGTTCGCTGGTGGGCAAGGAGGCAGCAGCCGACACGCTCATCGGCAACTGCACGACCGCACGACCAGCCTCCCGTTCAAATTCGAGTTAGAACTCATATCCAGCCTGTCTGGGGGCACTGTGAAAGAGGGATCTCCGATGACTGTTGAATCGAGAATATTTTCTGTAGCCGAGTATGTTCAGCCGTCCGAAGGCGAGCCTATTCGTTCCGTTGTGCTTGAAACCCGAGACTCAATTATCGTGGTTTGGCATGTCCATCCCGGGCAGGAAATTGCGGCTCACATTCATCCTCACGGCCAAGACACGTGGACTGTTTTGTCGGGAATGGCTGATTACTTTCAGGGCAATGGGATTGTTCGTGCCCTCAGGGAAGGTGAGATAGCCGTGGCAAGACCGGGCCAAGTGCACGGGGCGCGAAATACAGGTACCGAGCCATTTGTGTTCGTCTCGGTTGTGGCATCAGCCAATGCCGGTTTCGTATTGGCTGAGCGATAGAGCCCAATCTCTGGAGTTGGTCCAATGAGCGGTCGGGGAGATAGGTAACAGACATGCAGCGGACACGGCTGCTAAACCAGGTCGCAAACCTCCTTGCGTCGCAGCGTGCCGCAAGCGACGCGATCAATCGAATGGGGTCGGCATGAGACTGAACACCATCCAGTTCCCGACCGCGTAGCCGCCTGTCCTGCCGATCAGGTCTTGACCATCGACGCCTGGGATCAGTCCTGAATGTTCTTGGAGACCACTACGTTATGAGCCGCAGCCGCCGCAAAACACCCATCGTCGGGCACACGACCTGCGGCAGCGAGCGCGAGGACAAGAAGCTCTGGCATCAGCGCTGGCGCACCCGTGAGCGCACGGCGCTGACCAGCGCGTCGCCCGAAGCCCTGAGCGCCCATCTGCCCCTGCTGGAAAACCAGGCCAGCAGCGTCTGGTCGATGGGCAAGGATGGCCGCTCCTACTGGCCCGTCAAGCGCCAGGCCGCCACGGCGGATCGCATCGCCAATCACAAGGGACGCAACCCGCAAGAACGCGCCTCCCTGAAAAAGCGCCTGCTGCGCAAGTGGATGAGCAAATGAAGCTCTCCTTCCATCAGCACATTGCGCTGTTCTGGATGATCGGTGCTCCGGGCGTCTTCGCGCCCGTGATCGAGAACGCCAAGCGGCCCGATGCCGGCGCCGTCATGGCGTGGGGTGTCGCGATCGTGGCGGTGATGATCCTCTTCACCCCTTTGCTGCTGCGCTGTCCACCATTCCGGCGCTGGTATGGCCGGACGGATGCGCTGTCGGAGCGGCAGCGCCAGGCGCTTGCCGAGCGCGGCCTGCGCCGCTACTACCAGACCGCTTTCGATGACGGCTACGTGCCCCGCGTGATGCCCTACGTGTGGCGCATCATCTGGACGGTCGGCGGGTTGATGGCTGTGACCGCCGTACTGCCTACCAACACCGGACGGCCAGCCTTCGATGCCTTGGTGGTCTTCTCGACCTGGTATCCGATAGGCGTGATGCTGCTGGTTTTCGCGTCGAGGCCCCTTGGCCGGTTGATTTGCCAAAGAGCACAGGAGCGGCGGAAATGAGCACGTCAACCATCGAGGCGCTGGCCAGCGCCTGGGCAAGGATTGCCGAGGAAGCGGAATTCCCCGCTGACTACGAGGGGACTGCCACACCACAAGCGCATCGGGCTAGCGAAGCTATTCAGGAGCAGATTCGGGAGCGCATCGTCGCCACCAACGACATGCGGCTGTTCAGCCTGCTGCACCTGCTGGGTCAGGCGTCGCTGCGCATGGAGCAAGCGCTGTGGCCGGAGGATTACGAGCGGATGACGCGCGAGGTTGAGGAAGCCCTGCGGCAAGCCACCGACGCCAACGCCAGATCGTACACCCACGAAGAAGTGATGCAGGCGATGCAGGAACGCATCGACCGGGCGCGAGACAAGCCATGTTGATTGGCTATGCGCGCGTCTCGACGCAGGATCAGAACCTGGAGCTGCAACGCGAAGCCTTGAGCAAGGCCGGATGTAAAAAGGTCTTCGAGGACAAGGTGAGTGGCACGCGGGCAGACCGGCCTGGCTTGGCCAAGACGCTCGAAATGCTGCGCGAAGGCGATACTTTGGTCGTCTGGAAGCTCGACCGGCTGGGCCGGTCGGTCAAGCAACTGGTCGATCTGGTCGGCGATCTGCACAAGCACGGTGTCCAGTTCAGGAGCCTCACCGACTCCATCGACACCGGCACACCATCCGGGCGGTTCTTCTTCCACGTCATGGCGAGCCTTGCCGAAATGGAGCGCGAGCTGACCGTCGAGCGCACCCGCGCCGGGCTGGAAGTCGCCAAGCAGCTCGGCCGCAAAGGCGGCCGCAAGCCGAAGATGACCGACAGCAAGATCGAGTCGGCCAAGAAGCTGCTGGCCAGCGGGGTGCCGCCCAAGGACGTGGCCAAGAACCTCGGCGTGTCCATTCCGACGCTGTACCGCTGGGTGCCAGCCTCCACGCACGCTTAGCGTGCTTTATTTTCCGTTTTCTGAGACGACCCCTGGGAAGACCAGATCGCCAAAGTCGTTGATCCCATCGACAACCGAACCCGCAGCTTCGTGATGCTCGGCGGGAAATCGACAAAGTGGAAGGGCGGGGCGGTCAAGCGGGGACGCGAAGCGGAAACTGCCATAGACGAGGCCTTGAATTTGCGCGTGCCAGTCTTTGGTTTCCGCGCGGTGGCGTCTGGGGACGATCCCGCCCACATGACCCGCCATGTGAAGCACATCAACCTCGATAATGTCTCTATCCTCAAGCCTCACTTTGGACTCGCCGTCGATAACCCACGAGAGCGCCTGGGCCTGGAAAAGAAGCTTCAGGACCTTTGGAAGAGCCCGGACGTTGATGCCCTCAATACGGCAACTCTCTTCGAACTGGTGGAGGCCACCGGCAATGTGCCCGGTGCCGACTGGAACCCTTTGCTTGCGCCTGCTACGGGGACCGACGACGCTGCAGGGCTTCGCGGCAATGCGCTTGCCGCGCGCATCGTGCTGCCCTACCTGGTAGAGCACGTCCGCAGGCAGACCGATGGCATCATCGTGCCTCTCACCTACTCCGATGTGGCCAAGTTACTGGGCAGGGTGAAGGCCGATGGCAATGCCTATGCTCAAGGCATCGGAAATGTCCTCGGCGAAGTGACTAATCTGGTTGAGGCGGGTACCCGCGATTGGCCTGAGGAACTTCGCCCCCCTCACATCACCTCCATGGTGGTCGCCAAATCGGGGGCCACTGCCGGTCTCCCCAGCGATGGCGTCAACGGCTACTGGCCCGGATTCGAGGCGCTGACACCGGCTGAAAAACGGGCCAAAGTGCGCGATGAATTCGACCGCATCCTCGCCTACGGTGATCGATGGCTCCAGGTCCTCGAAAGCGTGGGCCTTGGCTCCGCAGCATCGCCGGCAGACCCCGATTCAGGCAACGGCAAAGACAAACGCTACGGCTGGGGTGGCGGCGAGTCCGAGGAGCACAAGCAGCTGCGCCTCGATGTCTTGGCCAGGCCGGAGCTGTTCGGCCTGCAGAACACGCGCCACGCGGAGACGGAGTACCCGCTCTTGTCGGGTGATCGCCTGGACGTATTTTTCCGAACGGAGGCACGTTTGGTCGGCGTCGAGGTCAAATCCATCCGGTCGGCAGACGATGACCTGGAACGTGGCATCTACCAGTGCGTGAAGTACCTGGCCGTCATGCGCGCTCAGGCGTTGATCCACGAGCCTGCGGGCACAGAGATCCAAGTCACGGCGGTACTGGTGGTGCAAAAGCAGCTCCCAGCTGACCTGGAGGAACTCGCCACGAAGCTGGGCGTGAAATGGATGGTGCTGCCCCCCGGTCATTTTGCTCCGGCCACCCCAGCTTGAAGTCTCAGACGCTCGACTTGAGCTTTTCCGCCACCCTGATCCGCTCGGACATGTCGGCTTTCACATAGATGGCGGTGGTGTTGATGTTCTTGTGTCCCAGCAGCCCTTGCACCACGCTGAGATCACCTTCGGACGACTTCAGCGCCTTGTGCGCGTAGGTGTGGCGAAGCCAGTGGGTGGAGGCCCGCATGAAAGGCCCCTTGCCCTCGCCCGGTTTTTCACCAGCGGTGGCAGAGCACATCGCAAAGAATCCTTTGAGGATCTGATACAGCATTTGGGCGGACAAGGCACCGTTTTCGTTGACGGTGTACTTGTGTTGATGCATTTCCAAAGCTGGGCCATTTCGGGACGTGTTCACGTTGAAATCTGAGCCACGTTGCCGCTCTATCGTGCTGAGTTTTTCAGCACGGGGGAGCAGGAGTGATCAACGTGAGCACATTGAGCAAGTTGCGCCGCCTCGTGCTGAGGCAGGACGTGTCGGTGCGCGAGGCCAGCCGCAGGCTGGGCATCTCGCGCAATACAGCCACCAAGTGGCTCAAGGACGGACAGATGGTCGAGCCCCGATACCCGCAACGGGTGTCGGCCCCCAGCATCCTGGACCCGTACAAGGAGCAGTTGAGCCAATGGCTCAAGGCCGATAGCCATCGCAGCAAACGCGATCGGCGCGGGATCAAGGCGATGTTTGAAGCGCTGCGGGCGCAGGGCTACAGCGGCAGTCGGGGGCCGGTGTACGCCTTGGCCCAGCGCTGGCAGCAAGAGCAAGGCAACGCGTCACGCGGCGCGGGGTTTGTGCCGCTGAGCTTCGAGTTGGGCGAGGCATTCCAGTTCGACTGGAGCTGTGAGTACCTGTTCATCGGTGGGCTGCGCCGCCGCCTGGAGGTGGCACACACCAAGCTGGCGGCCAGTCGCGCCTTCTGCCTGGTGGCGTACTACAGCCAGGCGCACGAGATGCTGTTCGATGCACATGCGCGGGCGTTCGCTCTCTTCGGTGGCGTGCCACGGCGGGGCATCTACGACAACATGAAGACCGCGGTCGACAAGGTCGGCCAGGGCAAGCAGCGCAGCGTCAATGCGCGCTTCGAGGCCATTACGGGGCACTACCTGTTCGAACCGGAGTTCTGCAACCGGGCCGCTGGCTGGGAGAAGGGAGTCGTCGAGAAGAACGTCCAGGACCGGCGCAAGGACATCTGGCGTGAGGCCAGTGAGCGGCGCTGGGGATCGCTTGACGAGCTCAACGACTGGCTGGAGCAAGCCTGTGTGAAGGCCTGGGGCGAGATGAGTCACCCAGAGTGGGGGCACCTCACGGTGGCCGATGTCTGGCAGGACGAACGTGCACGTCTCATGCCCAACCCCCGGGCGTTTGATGGCTATGTGGAGCAGCCGGTGCGGGTCTCTGCCACTTCGCTGATCCACTTCCAGCGCAACCGCTACAGCGTGCCATGCGAGTGGATCCACGCGGTGGTCAGTCTGCGGGCCTACGCAGATGGCCTGCTGGTGGTCGGTCCCGATGGGCGACAGGTGCGCCTGCAGCGCAGCTTCGAGCGGGACCAGACGCTCTACGACTGGATGCACTACATCGCGCTGATCGAGCGAAAGCCCGGTGCGCTGCGCAATGGTGCGCCCTTCAAGACCATGCCCGAACCCCTGCAGGAGTTGCAGCGCCAGCTGCTGCGCCACAGCGGTGGCGACAGGGTGATGGCGCAGGTGCTCATGGGGGTGAGCCTGCACGGGTTGGAACCTGTGCTGGTGGCGGTGGAGCTGGCACTGCAGTCGGGGCGAGTGAGTGCCGAACACGTGCTCAACGTGCTCTCGCGCCTGCAGGAGCAGCGCATGCCCGAGCCACCGGTGACCACCATGCTCACGCTCAACACGCCGCCACTGGCCAACCTGCAGCGCTACGACGCGCTGCGCAACGCCCAGCCTCACGAGGCCTCACCGGAGTCCGACCATGCATGACCTCATGGATGCCTTCAAGGCGCTGGGCTTGTACGGCATGGCCAGTGCCTGGCCGGAGGTGCTGGGCACTGCACGCATGAAGTCGCTGGATCACGAGGCCGTGCTGCACCAGCTCATCAAGGCCGAGACCGCGCAGCGCGAGGTGCGCTCCATGGCTTACCAGATGCGCGTGGCGCGGTTCCCGTCGCATCGCGATCTCGCCGGCTTCGACTTCGCCCACACGCCCATTGATGAGGCCTTGGTGCGCCAACTGCACACCCTTGGCTTCGTGGACTCGGCCCATAACGTGGTGCTGGTGGGTGGCCCCGGCACAGGCAAGACCCACCTGGCCACCAGCCTGGGGATCGAGGCCATCCGCCTGCATGGCAAGCGGGTGCGCTTCTTCTCCACGGTGGAGCTGGTCAACGCCCTGGAACTGGAGAAGGCGCAGAACAAGTCCGGGCAGTTGGCACACCGGTTGATGTACGTCGATCTGGTGATCCTGGATGAACTGGGCTACCTGCCGTTCACGCAGTCGGGCGGTGCGATGCTGTTCCACCTGCTCTCCAAGCTCTACGAGCGAACGAGCGTGGTGATCACCACCAACCTCACCTTCTCGGAATGGAGCAGCGTCTTCGGCGACGCCAAGATGACAACCGCATTGCTCGACCGCCTCACGCACCATTGCCATATCGTGGAGACGGGCAACGAGAGCTGGCGCTTCAAGCATTCCAGTGCCGCTGGCGCGGCACCACCAAAGCAACGCAGCAAAGCTCAGAAAGGAGATCGAAAAACAGCAGACTCGATAGACTTATCCACAACCGAGTAGCCAGAACATCCATCAACCCAGTGGCTCAGTATTCGACGTGATCACTGGCTCAGTTGTGCTGATGAATCAACACAACACTCATTAGTAAGCAAAGACCTACCAACACCCAGAAGCCATTGGTGGCATCTGCGAACGGCAGTCCCAGAAGATTGGCGCCAAACAGGCCAGTGACAAAGTTCAAGGGCAAGAAGATTGTGGATACCACGGCAAAAACATAAGAGCTTTGATTCAGCTGTCGCTCCTGAATGCGGTTTGCCTGGTCACTGAGGATATCGATACGGTCACGCAAATTCTCCAGCGTTTCGAGCAACCGCAACAGCTGGTTCAGGTGCTCCTCCAGTCGGCCTCGGTGATTTATATTCAGCGGCGGGACGACGAGAGTTGTCAACGTTTGAAGAACGGCTCGCTGGGGGCCAAGATGACGAAGAAAGCCAGAGATCGCGGTCTGGGTATTGGCCATGCTCGGGCATGCCGCTTCCGTCTGGTGCTGAACCAGAAGGCCGCCGATCAGATCCACCCCATCCTCCAGCATCTCGACCTGCTCGGAAACTTCCGCGAGGTGCTCTTCGATGAGATCGCAAAGGAAGTCACCTGGCGTTGCAGGGCCGCGCCCCTGAGATATGTCTTCTGCAAGTTCGAGGATGGGATCCACATCCTCCTCGCGGGTCGTGATAACCCGACGCTCATCAATCCAGATTCGCATGGACACCATGTCCTCTGGATGCCCCACTCCATCAGCTCTCAGATGCATCGCTTTGAGCAGAACCATCACACCCTGCCCGTGGACGCGCAACCGCGACCGGGTATCTTCAGAGACCATCGCTGCGGCGATCAGCTTGTCCAGGCCGGTCGCGCTCGAGAGAAAACCTTCCGTCTCGCGGTGGTGGATGCACATGTGCAACCACGACGCACCGCCGGTCATCTGGAGAAGATGGAGGAACCCAGGCGTACGCTCTGCTTCGATCATGGCTCTCAGCCCACGGTGGATTCAACGTCAAGGTTAACGGTATCTCCAACCCGTAGCACGCCACCTACGACGATCCGTGCCGTGGCGCCCCCGTGACCACGCAGCGCGGCGTAACCGCCTTCACCGAGCTCGTCCTCCATGCGTGAACAAGGAGGACATGGCCCCGTGATTTCAATGCGGACCGAACCGCCAATTCGCCAGACAAAGCGCTCTTCCCGGAAAGGTGAATGCATCGCGGCGATGTTGATCCCCGAGATCACGAGGTTGCGCCGCAAACGCTCCGGGGCAATTGGGGCTTGCCCCGTCCAGACCCCGAGCAAGCTGAGGTGCTCAGCCTGGATCAGACTCAGCTCGCGATGGCGTTGCGCATCCGACTGACGAAGCCGCAGGGAGCGGTGATCGCCAATCAGCCCGAGACCCGGTTCGGCCCTGGCCTCCTGCACGGACACAGCGTCCTTGAGGCGATCCGGGCGCAGAACGATGGCACCAAGTCGACCTGTGCCATGAAAGCGCCGGACCAAGTCGCGCAGCGTGCCGCCCATCGTTCAGACTCGAATGAGGTGCATCACAAGACTTCCTCTATGTGCAGTTCGCGTTGCCGGAAGCTGACAACATCACCGGCTCGGGCATCTGCGATCGCTGCGTAGATGGGCGCCTGGGTGGAAATTCCCATGTAGGTGTTGCCGTCGCACTGGAAGGCATCGCTAGCAACCGCAATCACGAACCAACGCCCGTCGATGCGAACCACGGCGCCTGTCTCCACCGAATCCCGGGGACCGAAATCGATCTGACGTAAGACTTCCAGGGCCTCCTGATGATCGTGAATGGGGCATTCGAACGCCTGCGCCAGAGCGGCATTGTTGACGGCCCGCGACGCCGCATCGCTTTCACTGGGTTCATCTCCGCGGCCCGCCGCACCGACCAGGTATTGCGCATAGGTCTGTTCAGCAAACCGCAGGCGCCCTTCGGCAAGGTCCAGCATGGTCTGGCGCAGATGGGTCTTGTTGCTCATTAGGACTCCTTTTTCAGGTCGACGTTTGTTGCGTTGGGGTGAACGGTAGCCGGTGCCAGACGGTGATGGCGTACCAGCCTCGGGGGTCGGTCAGGGTGCAGGTGTTGTCAAACCCGCTTCGGCGTGCGAGGTGTTCGATTGAAGCCAGGGAGTATTTCTGGGATTGCTCTGTATAGATGGTCTCCCCGGCATGGAATACAAACCCTCGGTCAAGGGTTCTGCTGTGGACCACCTGGTCAACTTGGCTCACCAGAAAGCTTCTGGCCACGTGTTCCAGCGGACAGTAGCTGGCGTAGTGCCGAAATTTCGTCAGATCGAAGTCCATGCCCAACTCGCGATTCAACCGCGTCAGCAGATTCAAATTGAACGCAGCGGTCACGCCCTGTGAATCGTCGTATGCTGCGCGCAACATGGCCGGGTCCTTGACCAGATCCAGACCAAGCAGCACAAGGTCACCCGGGCGCAAATGCGAATGCACCCGCTGCAGCAGCTTGACGGCACCGTGTTCGTCGAGGTTGCCCAGATTGCTGCCCAGCAACATTGCAACCTGGCGTCGCCCTTCGGCAATCTGAGGCCAATGCTCGAAATAGTCTCCCAGCACCGGTTCGATGGCCATGCGGGGGAGGTACGTGTCAAAGCGGCGGCTCAGATCCGCTAGGGCGTGTGCGGACACATCCATAGGCCTGTAGATGCAATCCACTTCACGTTGCGCCAGTGCCTGGCACAGCGACAGCGTTTTGGCCCCGTCGCCGCTGCCCAGTTCAATCAGATCGATCGGGCTGCACCGAGGATCTATCCACCGGGAAAGCTCATCCGCGCGTGAGCGCAGCAGCTCGTGCTCAAGGCGTGTGAGGTAGTACTCGGGCAGCGCCATGATCTGCTGAAACAGGCGCGAGCCCTCATCGTCGTAGAACCAAGCGGATGAGAGCGCCTTCTGTGGTCGCGTCAACCCTTGCAGAACATGCTCCGTCAGTCTGTCCCGATCAGTCATGCGGACTCCCGCGAGCGAACAGGACGGATGCCCGTGAACTGCCAACGCAACGGAGCGTGAAAGAAGTTCCGGTATGTCAAACGGGCGTGGCCCGGCGATGTGGCCCAGGACGCTCCGCGCAAGACCTGCTGGTTCACCATGAACTTCCCGTTGTATTCGCCCACTGCGCCCTCGCTGCGGGCAAAACCGGGATAGGGCTGATAGGCACTGCGCGTCCATTCCCATCGACGCCCCCAGTCGAACCGGCTTGCCGCTGCTTCCCACTCGAACTCGGTGGGCAATCGCCACCCCGCCCAATCGCAGAAAGCGTGTGCCTCGTAGTAACTGACATGCGTGACTGGTGCCTGACTGGTCAGCGGCATCACCCCCTGGAGCGTGTAATGACCCCATCCGTCAGGCTGGTTAGGGTCGGGCTGCCAGTACATCGGCGCACGGAATTTAAGCGTTTGCACCCAGTCCCAGCCTTCCGCATGCCAGAGCGAATGGCGCTGATATCCTCCGTCGCGCATGAACTGAAGGTATTCATCATTGGTGACTAGCGCCACACGGATGTCTACTCCTTGAATGAGCGCCAAATGCGATGGCGACTCGTTGTCGAAGGCGAACCCTGGCCCCTGGTGGCCCATGCGAATCGTCTGCCCTTCGACGCTAAGCCAATCGTCCAGTGGTGGGCAGGTTCCATCATGTTCGGCCGTCACATCTTGGGGACCGATGCCCAGAGGGTCATACGCCGGATGCAATGGGTTGTGGCCCAGGATGTACTTGATGTCTGTGATCAGCAACTCCTGATGCTGTTGTTCATGCTGCATGCCCAGCTCTACCAAGGCCGCGACCGCGGGCTCCAGTGGTTCCTTCAGCATACGGCGCATGGACTCGTCCACATGCGCGCGATACGCCATCACCTCAGCCACCGTCGGGCGACTCAAGCTCCCTCGCTGCGGGCGTGCCAGGTGAGCGCCCTCCGATTCGTAGTAGCTGTTGAACAGGTAGCCATACAGAGGATGGAACAGTCGATAGTCCGGCTGTTGTTTCGCGAGGACAAAAGTCTCGAAGAACCACGTGGTGTGGGCCAAGTGCCACTTCGGCGGACTGACGTCGGAAACCGGTTGGGGAACATGGTCCTCGGCACTCAGAGGGGCACACAGACGTTCGCTGCGCGAACGGACAGAGACGTATCGGGTTAGGCGGATGTCTTCAGGTGTCACGGCAGATGAGAAAAAAGAGAGTCAACTTCCGAAGCGCTCGGTGCGGATGGAGACCTCGGGCACATTTAGCCCGGTGACCATATGAACGATGGACTCGACAAAGTCATTACGCCCGCAGATGAAAACCTGCGCAGATTCGGTCGCCACATCACCCAATTGCTGCAATGCCCAAGCAACATCGGCTCCATCAATGCGGCCAACGTGGTCCTGTGCGCGCGGGGCACAGGTATCCCGCGAGAGCGCCAGTCGGCTGCGAAACCGCGGCGTAAACGCTTCCCATCGCTGCAGGGTGGGCCAGAGCAACACTTCGTCAAGATGGCGTGCGGCAACCAACAGCGTTGTATGCGCTTGGCTGTATGCACCCACGCGTTGCGCTGCCATGGACAAAAGGGGAACGACGCCAGATCCTCCCCCAATCAGCAAGGCTGGTCGTGTGTTCGACTCGTCAAGCACAAAATGACCTCCAACCGGTCCGAGGACTTCAATCGTTTCGCCGTGCTGGGCCTTGTCGTGAAACCAGGTGGATACTTCGCCATCGTCCAAACGCTCAATGCCAAGCTCATAGAGCCCGGTACGTTGAGGAGGTGAGAGGAGTGAATAGCTCCGTTGTGCCTGATAGCCGTCTTCCGCTGTCAGTCGGACATCCAAATGCTGGCCCGGCCTCGGGCGAACCCATCTGTCAGGACGCAGCACCACCCGCATGACGCGTGGAGTCAGTGCCTGCAACGCATCGATGCGTGCGGTCTGCCAGCTCAGCCGGTGTTGACCAACAGCCTCATCCATAGCGCTCTTCCTTGAAAGGGTCGCCTCGCATGTGATAGCCCCGCAGTTCCCAGAACCCGGCCTCGTCGCGCTCGTTGAACTGCAGCGCATTGACCCACTTGGCCGACTTCCAGAAGTAGAGATGCGGCACCAACAGGCGTGCCGGTCCCCCGTGCTCGGGCGCGAGCGGTCGGTCGTCGTAGTGCGTTGCGATCATTGCGCGCCCTTGTGTCAGATCGGCCAACGGCACGTTGGTGGAGTAGCCGTCCTGAGAATGCGCCAACACCCAAGGCGTGGGCGCTTCCAGTCCGGCCGCCTGCAACAAGGTGTCCAACGTCACACCGCGCCAGCGGGTGTCGAATTTCGACCAGGTGGTAACGCAATGGATATCGACCACCTGCTCGGTCTGGGGCAGGGCCTGGAATTCGCTCCAGGTCCAAACGCGAACCGGCCGCACACCGACCTTCAAGGTCAAGCGCCAATCGCCAAGCGCCAAGGCTTTTGGGGTGGGGCCCGCAGTCAGCACGGGAAAACCTTCCGTCAGGGACTGTCCTGGCGGAAGTCGACCGCCGTGGTTGTGGACATCGCGATTGCGGCCGCTGAATGAGCGGTTGATGGGCATGGTGTGGGTCCTCCGGCTCACCCAGAACTTGCGGTCAAGGGCTTGCGTCGATCAATGATGGTGGGCAGGAACTCGGTGACCGTCGGGTGAACGGGCAATGCATCCCGGACCAACTTCCAGGTGCCGCCACTGGCCATCACCAGACCGATCGCCTGAATGATCTCGTCCGACTGGATCCCGAGCATGGTCGCTCCGAGGAAATGACCACTGTCCTCATCGATGAGGAGCTTGATCTTGCCCACGGTTTCGCCTTCTTCCTTCGCGCGACTGACGTCCTTCATGGCGTGAACCGCCTGGGAAATGCGTCGCCCTTCGGTCACGAGTTTTCGCGCGTCGGCCTCATAAAGACCGACGTGGGCCAGCGGAGGATCGGTAAACATGGCATAAATGCCGACGCGCGCGGCGGCGCTGCGTTGCCCTCCGGCCAGGTTCTCCGCCACGATGTCCTGATCGTGGTAGCTGGTGTGGGTAAAGGCCCCGCGCTGATTGATGTCACCCAGCGCCCAGATGCCGGGAACCGCGGTTTCGAGCCGGTCGTTGGTGACCAGGTAGCCTCGCGCACTGACCTCCAGGCCCACCGTTTCCAGGCCCAGACAGTCGGTGTTCGGTATTCGCCCGGTGGCCACCAGCAGGTGGCTGCCATCCACGCTGCGGCCACCAGCCAACTGCACCCGCACGCCAGCGTCGTTGTCCGCCTTGCCGACCCGCTCAATGCGCACGCCGGTGTTCACTTCGATGCCTTCCGCTGTCAGCATTCCGGTCACAGCGGCTGCAATGTCCTCGTCCTCGCGGGCCGTGAGGCGGGGCCCTGTTTCCAGAATGGCAACCTCACTTCCCAGCCGCCGAAAGATCTGAGCCATCTCCAGGCTGATGTATCCACCGCCGATGATCACCAGCCTGGACGGTAATTCACGCAGCGCCAACAGCCGTTCGTTGTCCAGGAACGGCAGCTCGTCCAGCCCAGGCACCGGCGGAACAAAGGGACGTGTGCCGGTGTTCAGCACCACCTTGGGCGCCACCAGCTGATGCTCGCCGGCCAGCACCACGAACTGTTCGCCTTCACGGCCCGCCAGGCGACCGCGCGCCTTGATGATGGTGAGTCCTTCCAACTGGCCCAGCCAGGCCTGCAGGCCAGAGCGAGCCTCCTCCACCCGGCGTTGCATGCGCTCCATCGCTGCCCTGAAGTTGACCTGGACCGACCCGGTTTGCACACCGAATTCGCTGGCCCGGCGCGCCATGTGAGCCACACGAGCCGACTTGCGTAGGGTCTTGGTTGGGGTGCAGCCCCGATTGACACAGGTACCACCCAGGTCACGCTCCTCGATGAGCGCCACCTTCATACCCCGGGCAACGAGTGTCGCGCCCAGAAAGGGACCGGCCTGACCGGCTCCGATCACGATCGCGTCGAACCTCTGTTCCCCGCTCATGGCCGCACCTCGACACCGCGCCAGAACGCCACCCTGCCGGTCACCGCCTCCGCACCAGCCTTGGACGACGGGTAGTACCACGCCGCGTCAGCGTTCACGTCTTCGCCGACCACGACGTCGTAGTAGCTGGCCCGCCCCTTCCATGGACAGGTGGTGTGCGTATCGCTTGGTTTGAAATGTTCCGGGCGCAACGCGTCGTGTGGGAAATAGGCGTTGCCTTCAACTTCCACGATGTCATCGCTCTCAGCGATGGTGGTGCCTTTCCAGATGGCTCTCATGCTCCGTCTCCTTCGTTTGTGTGTGGTTGGGATCAGTCCCGAATCAGTGTGGTGGTGATCACCGGATGGTTCTCCAGCGTTCGATGCACGGGGCAACGATCGGCGATGCGCAACAGGTCCTGTCGCTGGCTTTCACTCAACGGTCCGCTCAGCAGGAGCTGCCGCGTGACGTGGTCAACCTGTCCCGAGCGATCCCCGCACTCCTGGCAATCGGTCGCGTGCGCGCGCTCATGACGCAACCTGACCTGGACATCCTTGAGCGCATAGCCTTTTCGCTTGGCGTACTGGCGCAATGTCATGGACGTGCAGGCGCCCAGCGACATCAGCAGAAGTTCATAAGGATCGGGCCCGCGTTCGCCACCACCCACTTCCTTGGGCTCATCGGCGTCGAGGTGGTGCGGACCTGCTCGCATCGATCGCCAGAAGGCGTGATCGTGCTCCCCCACCCACACCTCGCCCGCACGAAGGTCCGACGGCGCATCGTTTCGCTCGGCTCGCATCGGCAGAAACCGCGAGGCCCAGGCGCCAATCAGGTCAGCCGCATACTGCGCATCGGCCGGGCGCGTGAGCAGATGGTCCGCATCGTCCAGGCTGATGAAACTCTTAGGATGTCTGGCCGCCTTGAACAGGTCCTGTGCCTCGCCGATGTCCACCACCGCGTCACTTGGCGCGTGCATAACCAGCAAGGCCGCGCGAAGCCCCTTGACCGGGTTCTCGTGGGCTTGGGCCTGGAGCTCTTCAATGAAGGCCGGCGCGATCCTGAACGCCCGGCCGCCCAGGTCGACCTGGATCTGCCCATCCTCTTCGGACTTGGTCGGACCGAAGTGACGAAGCACATGGTCGGCCGTCGCGGGTGCGCCCAGCGTGCAAACCGCCCGTATGCCGTCGAGGCGGGCAGCCGCCGCGATGGCCGCCGTCCCCCCCAGGCTGTGTCCGACCAACAGTGCAGGCATGCCGATCGTGCTCTGCATCCAGTGCACCGCCGCCACAATGTCCGCCACGCTGGACGAAAAGCCACCGCGCCCGAAGTCGCCTTCGCTCTCGCCCAGACCGGTGAAATCAAAGCGCAGCGTGGCGATGCCCTGCTGAGCCAGCGCCCGGCTGATGCGGGTCGCGGCGAGAGAGTTCTTTCCGCAGGTAAAGCAGTGGGCAAACACCGCCAGGGCTTGTAACGGTGCATGGTCCGGGCGTTCCAAGACACCCACCAGCAGACCCTGGCTGCTGCCAGCGAAGCCTACCTTTTCGCTGCTCATGCTTTCTCCAGTGCCAGGGCGTTGATGCAGTAGCGCAGACCGCTGGGCTTGGGTCCGTCGGGAAACACGTGACCCAGGTGGGCGTCGCAGACGTTGCACGTCGTCTCCACCCGCACCATGCCGTGGCTGTTGTCTCCGTGATAGCCCACCAGACCCGGGGCAATGGCCTGCGTGAAGCTGGGCCAGCCGCTGCGGCTGTCATATTTGGTCGACGCATCGAATAGTTCAGTGCCGCAGCACACGCACCGGTAGATCCCGGGCGAAAACAGCGTACACATCGAGGAGCTGTGCGCCCGTTCGGTGCCCTTGAGCCGCGTGATTCGGAACTGCTCGGGCGTCAGCTGTTGGGCCCACTCGGCTTCGCTGCGCTCAACTCGGCGCGGTGGCGTCGGGTTGCCCGTTTCCACCAGTTGAATCACTCCTTTCCAAGTCAACATGTCGGGCCCAGGCTCCGGTGCCGCCGGTTCGTTTTCCAGCCGCTTGAGAAAGGTGACGAGCTTGTCGGCGTCGATTCGGAAATGGTTGTAGACCACTCTGCCATCGGGATCGATCAGGATGAACCAGGGTGTGCCGCCGTTGCGGTAGCGGCGCATCAGCTCCGAACCCGCGCCGTCCTGTTCGTCACCGGCGTCGTGCCCGAAGGGAATGCCCAGCGCGTAGCGGGAGTGATTGGCCAGCATGCGCTCCCAGGTGTTCGAACCGAAGTCCTCGAACACGGTCTGGACTGCGGCGAACCCGACGAAGTCGCTCCCCCGAAACGCGTCGACCACCCGGGCAAGCGCCGGAAAGCCGGTCGCATGGCACCCCGGGCAGGCGTCCTGAAAACAGAAGATGAGCTTGAACCGGCCGGGCATGCGGTCCAGGTCGAAGTGTTCCAGCGCCTGGCCCGACGCGTCCACCCACCGGGTCACACCCAGGGGAGCGGCCGCTTCGCCAAGGACACCGGGTTCCTGTTTCGTTGTGGTCATGCGAAGTCTCCTTTCAGAAATCGTTGGGTACCCCAATCAGGTGCCGCAGAAGGTGCGGTGGGCTGCGGCCACTTCGGGCGAGGCCGGCAGCGTGAATGGCCGCGCGGACTCCACCGTCTCGTACGGCCGCCCCAGCACCGCCAGCAGGCGCTCGAACGGACCGAGGTCGGCCTCGTCCACGGCACTCGACAGCGCCGCCTCCACCTGGTGATTGCGCGGGATCACGAAGGGATTGACCGACCACGCCGTTGCGGCGCAGTCCTGCAAGGTCCTTCCCTCCCGGGCCATGCGCTGGCGCCAGCGCGCCAGCCAGTCCGAGAGCGCCGGGCGCTCCCGTCCGAACAGGTCGTGCAGTGCGGCATCCGGCCCCGTGATGGCGTCGGACAGGAGGCGGAACGCCAGCGTGAAGTCCACCTTTTCCCGCTGCAGCAGCTGCAGGAAGTCGTCCGCCAGGGCGCGGTCGTCCGGCTCTTCAGCGGCCAAGCCCAGCTTGGCGCGCAGCTGCCCGGTCCAATGCCGGTCAAAGCGCACGGCAAACCCGGCCACCACCTGTTCCACCCGTTCCACGACGTCGATATCGCGGGCGTCCAGAACCGGCAGCAACGCTTCGGCCAGACGGGCCAGGTTCCATTGCGCCATGGCCGGCTGCTGGCCGTAGGCATATCGCCCCTGACGGTCGATCGAGCTGAACACCGTGGCCGGATCGAAACCCTCCATGAACGCACACGGACCATAGTCGATGGTCTCGCCCGAAATGCTCATGTTGTCGGTGTTCATCACCCCGTGGATGAAGCCCACGCCCATCCAGCGTGCAATCAGCTGCGCCTGCCGCTCACAGACGGCCTCCAGCATCGGAATGGGCTTGTCGGAAAGCTTGGCGAGGGCGGGGTCATGCCGCGCCACGGCATAGTCAAGCAGCCGCCGAAGCATCACCTCCTCCTCCCGCGCCGCGAAGAACTCAAAAGTGCCCACCCGCAAGTGGCTGGCCGCCACGCGCACCAAGATCGCCCCGGGGGGCGAGCCCTCGCGGTTCACCCGCTCACCGGTCCGGATCACCGCCAGCGCACGCGTCGTGGGAATGCCCAACGCGTGCATGGCCTCGCCCATGAGGTACTCGCGCAGCGCCGGGCCCAGTGCCGCCTTGCCATCGCCACGGCGCGAAAACGGCGTACGGCCCGACCCCTTGAGGGCCAGGTCCCGACGCTGTCCTGCCGTGTCGATGAGTTCCCCGAGCAGCAAGGCGCGGCCATCCCCCAAGTGTGGCGAGAACTGGCCGAACTGGTGTCCCGCGTAGGCCTGCGCCAGCGGCGCCGCCTCAGCCGGCATTTCCACGCCGGACAGCCACGCCAGACCGGTCGCAGACTTCAGCGTCGCCGGCTCCAGCCCCAGCTCCAGCGCCAGGGCGTCGTTGAACTGCACCCAGGCCGGGGCCGGGGACGGCTCGGGCTTCCAAGGCACATAGAACCCCTGCATGTCCCGGAAGAAGCTGTTGTCAAACGGCAGCCGAAACGCCGGGCCCGTCCCCGGCGTCTTCGGCTCCGACACGGCCTTTGGTGTGGACGCACGCATGACTTCAGGCCGCCTTGAGACCATCGTTCGAAGCGCCGAACGCCCCGATCAGCTGCCGCTCGTCGAGCTCGAAGTCGCTGTAGAGCACCTCGTCCAGCGGATCGATCACCAAAAACCACGGCGTGCCGCGCGTCCCGTAGTCCGCCATGAGCGACGACGCGCGTCCGATCGCAGGGTCGTGTCCGAACGGAATGTTCAAGCCGTAGCGCAACTGCGTCTCGCGCAGGCGCTCGAAGGTGTTGGACTCGGCGCCCTCGAACACGGTCTGCACCGCGGCAAACGCGAAGCCGCGATCGCCCAACGCCTTGATCAGCTTCTGCAGGGTCGGAAAGCCATGGCTGTGGCAGCCCGGACACCAGTGCTGGAAGCAGAAGATCACTTTGAACCCGTCGCCCAGATCGGACAGCTTCAGCGGTGCCATGCTGCGCCCTTCGCCGTCGATCCACCACGGCACCCGCAGCTCGGGCGCCTGTTGAATGCACCGGGATTGCATCACCATCTCCTCAGGAAAAAAACAGACACACCGGGTCGGCCCGCCCACTGGCGCGCCGACCCCCACCGTTCTTGAGCGTTGGCCGTCAGCCGATCTCGCGTCGCGGCAGCTTCCAGCCCGCACGGGGGTAGTGGCAAGTGTAGCCGTTGGGGTGCTTGACCAGGTAGTCCTGATGCTCGGGCTCGGCCTCCCAGAACGGCCCCGCGGGCGCGAGCTCGGTGACCACCTTGCCCGGCCACAAACCCGAGGCATTCACATCGGCAATGGTCTGCTGCGCCGTGGCCAGCTGCTCGTCCGAGGTGTAGAAAATGGCCGACCGGTAGGAACTGCCGCGGTCATTGCCCTGGCGCCCCGGGGTGCTCGGATCGTGGATCTGGAAGAAGAACTCCAGCAGGTCGCGAAAGCTCGTCTGCGTGGGGTCGAACTCCACCTCCAACGCCTCGGCGTGGGTGCCGTGGTTGCGGTAGGTGGCGTTGGGCACATCGCCGCCGCTGTAGCCCACACGGGTGCGCAACACGCCAGGCAGCTTGCGCACCAGGTCCTGCATGCCCCAGAAACAACCGCCGGCCAGGACTGCTTTTTCGCTCGGGTTCATCGTGATCTCCTTCAAAGTTCTGCCTCAAGGCATTGAACCTGAAGTCGGGTCCGTTCGGCACAGCACAACGGCATTCGGCGTCCGCATCACGCCACCGATCGTCCAGAACCAGGGCGCGATGGACCTACGGCTGACTCAGATGCTCCATCTGCCAAGCGCTGGGCGATTGCCCCGAGGCCCGTTGAAACGCTCGCGCGAATGCGGTGGCATTACCGTAGCCCACCTGAGAGGCCACCGCCTTCACTGCCTGCCCTTGCGCGAGTAGGTTGCGGGCAACCGCCATGCGCCAGTGGGTCAAGTAGGTCAACGGCGGTATGCCCACCACCTGGACAAAGCGCAGGGCAAAGGCAGACCGGGACAGGTGCGCCAGCTCCGCCATGCTGTCAAGCGTCCAGTCGTGCTCTGGCGATTCGTGCAGCATGGACAGCACCACACCCAGACGGCTGTCGACCATGGCCTCCAGCACACCGCCGGACAGCAGTTGCCGATCAATCAGGTGACGCACAAGCACCACGAAGGTGTATTGCAGCAGGCGGTCGATCGCTGCCCGATAACCAAAAGCACGTGCCTCGGCCTCCTCGAACAGCAGCTCTACCGGTCGCTGCAGCGATGACGTGGCGGTCAAGTCAATCACCGTGACGTCCGGCAAGATCATGTCCAGCGGCGGCGCCAATTCACTGAGGGTGGCGCACATCAGGTCCACCCCCTGCGGCCCTGAGCCCTGAACCCAGTGCTCCAACGCGCGGGGAAGCAACAGCACGCTGGGCGCCCGCACGTTCAGCGGCGCAAAGCCCTTGCGCGTCAGTTGCAGCTCGCCGCGACTCAGCAGGTGCATCGTCCCCTGCTTGAGGCCGTCAGCCTCGGATCCCTGCGTCAGGGTACAGAGATTTCCCGAGAAAAACATGCGCGCCGTGGGGGTGAACCGTAACAGCTGGTTCAGCAGAGAGGCGTTCGGCAAGGGAGTGCTTTGGTTCAAGCGCGTGACACCTGTTGTGGGTTAGACCTTGATTATCTTGGAGCTTCCGCCTCTCCTTAGAATGACTGCATGCCCCCCCCGTCCCTTTCGTCCAGCATCTCTCGACACCACCAAGCTCCCGCAGAAATTGAGGGCCAGGCGCTCAGGACGTCAAACTTCCTGCGCCAGGTCATTGAAAAAGACCTCGCCACCGGCACCTACGCCCAGCGCCAATGGGGCGGCGGCCCGGGTGATGCCGCCTTCCACGACGCCGGCCAGCCCGACCCGGCCAAGATCCGCACCCGCTTCCCGCCCGAACCCAACGGCTACCTGCACGTGGGCCACGCCAAGAGCATCTGCCTGAACTTCGGCCTGGCGCGCGACTACGGCGGCGTCTGCCACATGCGCTTTGACGACACCAACCCCGAGAAGGAAGAAAAGGAGTACGTGGACTCCATCCTCGACGCGGTGCAGTGGCTGGGTTTCAACTGGGAATCCAACTTCAACGGCAAGCAGGAAAGCCACCTGTACTACGCGTCGAACTACTTCGACTTCATGTACCGCGCGGCCGAATACCTTATCACCGCCGGCCACGCCTATGTGGACGAGCAGACAGCCGAAGACATGCGCATCAACCGCGGCGACTTCGGCAAGCCCGGCGTGGACAGCCCCTTCCGCAGCCGCAGCCCGGAAGAGAACCTGGCCCGCTTCCGCGAGATGCGCGACGGCAAACTGGCCGACGGCGCCGCCGTGCTGCGCGCCAAGATCGACATGGCCTCGCCCAACATCAACCTGCGCGACCCGGCCATCTACCGCATCCGCCGCGCCACGCACCACAACACGGGCGACGCCTGGTGCATCTACCCCATGTACACCTTCGCGCACCCCATCGAGGACGCGCTGGAGCAGATCACCCACAGCATCGCCACGCTGGAATTTGAAGACCAGCGCCCGTTCTACGACTGGTTGCTGGAGCGTTTGTGCGAAGGCGGCCTGCTCAAGGCCCCACCGCCGCGGCAGTACGAATTTGCGCGCCTGAACCTGACCTACGTGATCACCAGCAAGCGCAAGCTGGCGCAGCTGGTGAACGAGAAGAAAGTCAGCGGCTGGGACGACCCGCGCATGCCCACCATCGTCGGCCTGCGCCGCCGCGGCTACACGCCCGAGGCCATCCAGCTGTTTGCCGAACGCATCGGCGTGACCAAGAGCGACTCCTGGATCGACTACAGCACGCTCGACGGCTGCCTGCGCGAAGACCTGGAAAACAAGGCCCACCGCGGCATGGCCGTGCTTGACCCCGTCAAGCTGGTGCTCACCAACTGGGCCGAAGTGTTCGGCTCTGACGGCTACACCGAAGACTGCACCCAGCCCGCCCTGCCCCACAGCACCATTGCCGAAGGCCAGACGCCGCCGCCTGACCGCGTCTTCAAGATCGGCAAGGACGTGTGGATCGAACGCGAAGACTTTGAAGAAGTGCCGCCCAAGGGCTACAAGCGCCTGTTCCCAGGCAACGTGGTGCGCCTCAAAGGCGGCTACGTCATCGAATGCACGGGTTGCGCCAAAGACGCCGAAGGCAAAGTGACCGAAGTGCACGCCAAGGTCATCCCCGGCACCAAGAGCGGCACCCCCGGCGCCGACAGCGTCAAGGCCAAAGCCGCCATCACCTGGGTGGGCAACGCCGACGGGGTGAGCGCCGAAGTGCGCCTGTACGACCGCCTGTTCACCGACCCGCAACCCGACGCGGGCGGCAAGAACTTCCTGGACGCGCTGAACCCCGACAGCCTGAAGGTGGTGACGGCGGTTGTGGAGCCTTCACTGGCTGCAGCGAAGCCAGACCAGAAATTCCAGTTTGAGCGCCACGGCTACTTCGTGGCCGACCGTGCGGACCACGGGGTGGGCGGGAAAGTGGTGTTCAACCGGGTGACGGGGTTGAAGGATCGTTGGAATTGATCGCTATTCCCACTCTGTGCTTGCTTAATGCCTCGTACAAATCGTCTTTGTTGAAGACATCGCCTTGCACCACTTCACTCTCAGAATCTGGGGGTAGCTATCTACTCCGTTTTGGCGAGTAGGTGAACAGATCCGGAACAACGCGCGGTTGACACGGCCACATAGGAGTTGCGGAGCGTTTGCCCGGTAAACCTGTCTTGAATCGTCCCGAGGAGATTCGAACGCGCTGCCTAAAGCAACCACGCAAGCAACGTGAGCCGTTTTTCGACACCGACGAATCTGTGCATGCGCTGGTTATGGTCGAAAAGTGAGGCGCTCTACCAAATCGCAAAAACGGCAGGAAGTACATGGGTGTGTGGCATACCTCCCCCGACAACAGGGCGCACGCTTTACGACAAGTTGATGCGGTGTCTGGGCGAGATTGCCCATACGCACGATACCGACTGAAGTACCCGCCACCAACTTCGGCGACTAGGATGGCCATAATGAGCCAAATCCAACGGGGTCTACGGTTCCAGCAATTGCACACTGCCGAGGCCATCTTTCTGATGCCCAACGCTTGGGACGTTGGTAGTGCGCTGATGCTCGCGTCCTGCGGCTTTCCCGCTATCGCCACTACGAGTGCAGGCGTGGCTTTCTCGCTGGGATTCCCTGATCAAGAAGCTGCTGTGAGCAGGGAGACCATGCTGGATCGCGTGGGGTCCATTGCTGCGGCAAGTCCACTTCCTGTCTCCGCCGATCTCCAGTCGGGCTACGGTGCGAGCCCTGAAGAGGTTGGAGAAACCATCGCGGCTGCGATTCGTGCTGGTGTGGTGGGCGCGAACATCGAGGACTACAGCGGCAATCCTGCGCAAGCCCTGTTCGACAGAGAGCACGCTGTCGCGCGCGTTCGGGCAGCAAGACGCGCCGCGGACGCGTCGGGAGTTCCTTTTGTTCTGACGGCCCGATCCGATGTCTACCTGACTGGTGCGAGCAATGTTTTTGCAGAGGCCGTCGAGCGATGCAATGCGTACCGAGAGGCGGGTGCGGATTGCCTCTTTGTGCCGGGGGCTTCCGACCCCAAGACCATCGAAGCGCTCGTCCGGGAGATCAATGCCCCCCTCACCGTGGTCATGGGCCTGACAGGTTCACCTCTCACCGTGCCCCAACTCGGATCTTTGGGCGTTCGACGGGTCACCGTGGGCGGCAGTTTGGCTCGTGCCACTTTCGGCTTGATTCGAAGGGCGGCGCAAGAGATGGCCGCGTCTGGAACGTTCTCATACGCCGACCAGCAAATCCCCGACGCGGAGCTATCCCAGTTCTTTGAAGATCAGCGTGGCTCTGGCTTCGCCATGTAGGCGTACAGTTCAACGGTGGACCGGACACGGGTGTGGGCTGGGAATCGGCTCGTAGCCCAGATCGACAGTCACGAGTCGAAAAGTGAGCCGTCACGTTTTTTCACTTTTCCTGGCAAGGATCCCGGTTTTTTTCACTATCTGTGTCACTTGGGACGTGATCGTTGACAAGGTTGCTGAAAAACCCCTTGAAGATCAACGGGTCACTTTTCACTTTCTCTGTCATCCGACAGTTCTCGTGACAGCTCTTTGACTAGGCTTTCTAAGGGGTCGTCTCAGAAAACGGAAAATAAAGCACGCTAAGGCGTAACTACCCTCGGCTACACCGCGTCGGCACCACGCGGCTCTTTCTCCCCTTGCAGCGAAGCAATCAGCGGGCAAGAAACGTTCCCTTGCCGCGCATGGCAGGCGAACACAAGTTCGGATAGCACGGTTTCCATGCGCGCCAGGTCGGTCATTTTTTCGCGCACGTCCTGAAGCTTGTGCTCGGCCAGGCTGCTGGCTTCCTCGCAGTGGGTGCCGTCATCCAGCCTCAGCAGCTCTGCGATCTCGTCGAGGCTGAATCCGAGCCGCTGGGCTGATTTCACGAAGCGCACCCGCGTCACATCCGCCTCGCCATAGCGGCGGATGCTGCCATAGGGCTTGTCCGGCTCCGGCAACAAGCCCTTGCGCTGATAGAACCGGATTGTTTCCACGTTGACCCCGGCCGCCTTGGCGAAACCGCCAATAGTCAGATTCTCCAAATTTTTTTCCATATCGCTTGACTCCGTACATTGGTACGGAAGTAAGCTTAAGCTATCCAATCCAGATTTGAAAGGACAAGCGTATGTCTGAACCTCAAAACGGGCGCGGGGCGCTCTTCACTGGCGGGCTAGCCGCCATCCTCGCCGCGGCTTGCTGCCTGGGGCCGCTGGTTCTGATCGCCCTGGGGTTCAGCGGCGCTTGGATCGGCAACTTGACGGTGTTGGAACCTTATCGCCCGATCTTCATCGGCGCGGCGTTGGTGGCGCTGTTTTTCGCCTGGCGGCGCATCTACCGACCGGCGCAAGCCTGCAAACCAGGGGATGTGTGTGCGATTCCCCAAGTGCGCGCTACTTACAAGCTCATTTTCTGGGTCGTGGCCGCGCTGGTTCTGGTCGCGCTCGGATTTCCCTACGTCATGCCATTTTTCTATTAATCACAGGAGTTCATCATGAAAAAACTGTTTGCCTCTCTCGCCATCGCTGCCGTTGTTGCCCCCGTGTGGGCCGCCACCCAGACCGTCACGCTGTCCGTACCGGGCATGACCTGCTCCGCTTGTCCGATCACCGTCAAGAAGGCGATTTCCAAGGTCGAAGGCGTCAGCAAAGTTAACGTGACCTTCGAGACACGCGAAGCGGTTGTCACCTTCGATGATGCCAAGACCAGCGTGCAGAAGCTGACCAAGGCCACCGAAGACGCAGGCTATCCGTCCAGCGTCAAGAAGTGAGGCACTGAAAACGGCAGCGCAGCACATCTGACGCCCTTGTCTGCTACCACAAACGAAAAAGGATCTGTCGCATGACCCATCTAAAAATCACCGGCATGACCTGCGACTCGTGCGCGGCGCACGTCAAGGAAGCGCTGGAAAAAGTACCCGGCGTCCAATCTGCCATAGTGTCCTATGCCAAGGGCGCGGCCCAGCTCGCCCTTGATCCAGGCACAGCGCCGGACGCACTGACCGCCGCCGTGGCTGGCCTAGGCTACAAAGCGATGCTCGCCGATGCCCCGCCGACCGACAACCGCACTGGGCTGTTCGACAAGGTGCGCGGCTGGATGGGTGCCGCCGACAAGGGCAGCGGCGGCGAGCGCCCGTTGCAAGTCGCCGTGATCGGCAGCGGTGGAGCCGCGATGGCGGCAGCACTGAAGGCCGTCGAGCAAGGCGCGCAGGTCACGCTGATTGAGCGCGGCACCATCGGCGGCACCTGCGTCAACGTCGGTTGTGTGCCGTCCAAGATCATGATCCGCGCCGCCCACATCGCCCATCTGCGCCGGGAAAGCCCATTCGACGGCGGCATGCCACCCACACCGCCGACGATCTTGCGCGAGCGGCTGCTGGCCCAGCAGCAGGCCCGTGTCGAAGAACTCCGTCATGCCAAGTACGAAGGCATCCTGGACGGCAATTCAGCCATCACCGTTCTGCACGGTGAAGCGCGTTTCAAGGACGACCAGAGCCTTATCGTTAGTTTGAACGAGGGTGGCGAGCGCGTCGTGATGTTCGACCGCTGCCTGGTCGCCACGGGTGCCAGCCCGGCGGTCCCGCCGATTCCGGGGTTGAAAGAGTCACCCTACTGGACTTCCACCGAGGCCCTGGCGAGCGACACCATTCCCGAACGCCTTGCCGTAATCGGCTCGTCGGTGGTGGCGCTGGAGCTGGCGCAAGCCTTTGCCCGGCTGGGCAGCAAGGTCACGGTCCTGGCGCGCAATACCTTGTTCTTCCGTGAAGACCCGGCCATCGGCGAGGCGGTGACAGCCGCTTTCCGTGCCGAGGGCATCGAGGTGCTGGAGCACACGCAAGCCAGCCAGGTCGCCCATATGGACGGTGAATTCGTGCTGACCACCACGCACGGTGAATTGCGCGCCGACAAACTGCTGGTTGCCACCGGTCGGACACCGAACACGCGCAGCCTCGCGCTGGACGCAGCGGGGGTCACTGTCAATGCGCAAGGTGCCATCGTCATCGACCAAGGCATGCGCACGAGCAACCCGAACATCTACGCGGCCGGCGACTGCACCGACCAGCCGCAGTTCGTCTATGTGGCGGCAGCGGCCGGCACCCGTGCCGCGATCAACATGACCGGCGGCGATGCGGCGCTCGACCTGACCGCAATGCCGGCCGTGGTGTTCACCGATCCGCAAGTGGCGACCGTGGGCTACAGCGAGGCGGAAGCCCACCACGACGGGATCGAGACCGACAGCCGCACCTTGACCTTGGACAACGTGCCGCGTGCGCTCGCCAACTTCGACACACGCGGCTTCATCAAGTTGGTTATCGAGGAAGGCAGCCATCGGCTGATCGGCGTACAGGCGGTCGCGCCGGAAGCGGGTGAACTGATCCAGACGGCGGCTCTGGCCATTCGCAACCGCATGACGGTGCAGGAACTGGCCGACCAGTTGTTCCCCTACCTGACGATGGTCGAGGGGTTGAAGCTCGCGGCGCAGACCTTCAACAAGGATGTGAAGCAGCTTTCCTGCTGCGCCGGGTGAGAAAAAGGAGGTGTTCAATGAACGCCTACACGGTGTCCCGGCTGGCTCTTGATGCCGGGGTGAGCGTGCATATCGTGCGCGACTACCTGCTGCGCGGATTGCTGCGCCCGGTGGCGTGCACACCAGGCGGCTACGGCTTGTTCGATGACGCCGCCTTGCAACGGCTGTGCTTCGTGCGGGCGGCCTTCGAGGCGGGCATCGGCCTCGACGCGCTGGCGCGGCTGTGCCGGGCGCTGGATGCGGCGGACGGCGACGAAGCGGCCGCGCAGCTTGCCCTGCTGCGTCAGTTCGTCGAGCGTCGGCGCGAAGCGTTGGCCGATCTGGAAGTGCAGTTGGCCACCCTGCCGACCGAGCCGGCACAGCACGCGGAGAGTCTGCCATGAACAACCCCGAGCGCTTGCCGTCCGAGACGCACAAACCGATCACCGGCTACCTGTGGGGCGGACTGGCTGTGCTGACTTGCCCCTGCCACCTGCCCATCCTCGCTGTCGTGCTGGCCGGCACAACCGCCGGTGCTTTCCTCGGCGAGCATTGGGTCATCGCGGCGCTCGGTTTGACCGGCCTGTTCCTTCTGTCCCTGTCGCGGGCGTTGCGGGCATTCAGGGAAAGAGAATGAGCGCTTTCCGGCCGGATGGATGGACGACGCCGGAACTGGCCCAAGCGGTCGAGCGCGGGCAGCTTGAACTGCACTACCAGCCCGTCGTCGATCTGCGCAGTGGTGAGATTGTCGGCGCGGAAGCCCACAAGGCCGACCAGGCAGCGCCGGCCCTCTATGGCCCCGAGAAGGGGCCAGAAAGGCCCGCCAGGGCCTCGTAGCCTAGCGGCGAGGGCCACCGGCCCGGTGAGCGTCGGGAAGGCGCTGGAAGCCCGCCAGGGGCGAGACGGGCGGCCGTGGCCGCCTGGCTCGATGCGTAGCACGACATAGCCGGTTCTCGCGGCCGCCGGCCGGGAGAATCCCCCGCAGCTTGGCCCCTCAAATGTCAAAGAGTGGATCTCATCGTCGGAAGTGGCGATGCGAGATCCAGCGGCGGCCGTCATCGTCGGAACTGGCGATGGGGCCCTCGGGGCATCGTTGGATGTGGCGATGGTCGACCGTGGCCAGGACGTGGCCAGCCTCGCCGGAAGTGACGATGCTGCAGCTCGGGGTCGTCTCAGAAAACGGAAAATAAAGCACGCTAAGCCGGTTGCAGCTGCCGT
>NZ_JASJSQ010000060.1:0-30828 GCF_030236855.1 Stenotrophomonas maltophilia group sp. Smal13 | reverse complement strand
CACACCGCCCCGCCCAACCAGCAGAAACCCAGAGCCGCATTGGCCTTGGCTTTGGCTTTGGCCTCTGCGGGTGCGGGGCGCAGCCCTGCTAAAGAAAAAGGCCGCCTTTCGGCGGCCTCACTTCTCATTACTTCAGCTTGATCTCGCGCAGGCGTTCCTCGAGGAAGCCATGGGCGGTGATCGCCTCCGGGTACCGGCTCGGGTTCTCCGGGGTGATGCAGGACGGCAGCACGTCGATCAGATAGTCCGGGTTCGGATGCAGGAAGAACGGCACCGAGTAGCGCGGCTGGCGCGCCAGCTCACCCGGGGGGTTGACCACGCGGTGGATGGTCGACGGATACACGTGGTTGGTCAGGCGCTGCAGCATGTCGCCGATGTTGACCACGATGGTGTCCGCGTCCGAGGTGAACGGCACCCACTCGCCCTCGTGCGACTGCACTTCCAGGCCCGCGGCGCTGGCGCCGACCAGCAGGGTAATGAAGTTGATGTCGCCATGCGCGCCGGCGCGCACGTTCGGGATGTCGTCGGTGGTGATCGGCGGGTAGTGGATCGGGCGCAGGATCGAGTTGCCGAAGTTGGTCTTGTCGGCGAAGAAGTCTTCCGGCAGGCCGATGTGCAGGGCCAGCGCCGACAGTACGCGCGAACCCAGATTGTCCAGCGCCTGGTACAGGCCGTAACCGCGCTCGCGGAAGCCCTCGACCTCGGTCGGCCACAGGTTCGGCGCCATCACGTCGCGGTACTTGGAGTCGTCGGCGATCTCGCGACCGATGTGCCAGAACTCCTTCAGGTCGAAATGCTTGGAGCCCTTGGCGGTCTCCACGCCGAACGGGGTGTAGCCGCGGGCGCCGCCACTGCCGGCCACGTGGTACTTGCGCTTGACCTCCTCCGGCAGGGCGAAGAAGGCCTTGAAGGCATCGTAGGCCGCGTCGATGTCGGCCTGCGGGATGCCGTGGTTGCGGATGCCCGCGAATCCCCATTGGCGGTAGGCCGCGCCCAGCTCGGCCACGAAGGCCTCGCGGTCGCTGTCGAAACGGGTGATGTCGAGGGTGGGGATCTGGCTCACAGCGGTTCCTGGCTTGTCGTTGGGTCTGGAAGGGCCAGCGCATTCATGGCCCACCTGAACATTGTGACAGATCGCCCGGGGGACGCCACTCGATACGAAGAAACAAACCGATACAATGCGCAACCCGCGCGCGGATTAACGATTCCGTCACAACCGGGACTCCCGCCCCTGCTCCACCTGCCGCCTCCGTCCTTCATGCGCCCTGCTGCTCCTTCTGCCAACACCTCCCTGCCCTCTGGCCCGGCACGTCACTGGCGCCGATTGGCCTGGTGGTCGCTGTTCGTGGCCGGCAACGCGCTGCTGGCGATGGCGATCACGCTCGGCAACGTACCGCTGGCCGACAACCCAGGTGGCGCAATCGGCCTGGTTTACCTGTCGGTCGCTCTGCCGGGGCATCTGCTCGCCTTCGGTGCCCTCGCAGGCCTGCTGCCGCTGCTGCTGGGCCTGTGGCCGCGCAGCGCGCGCACGCTGAGCATCAGCGCCGTGCTGCTGCAGGGCCTGTGGCTGTGCCTGCTGCTGGTTGATGCGAAGGTTTTCACTCTGTATCGGTTCCACCTCAATGCCATGGTGGTGAACATGGTGTCCGGCGGCGCGCTGCAGGACCAGGTCGCGTTGTCCTGGAAAACCTGGCTGCAGGCCGGACTGCTGGTCGCCGCCATCTTCGCCGCCGAAGGCCTGCTGGCCTGGGCATGCTGGAAGCTGTTGCCCGCCCTGCCCCGCCGCCGCCGGGTCCTGCAGGCCTGGGCGGTGGTCGCTCTGCTGATGGGGGGGGGCCAGGTCGCCACCGCCTACTACGATGCCCGCGGCGACCGCGACGTCATCGCGCAGTGGAACTACCTGCCCTGGGCGCAGCCGATCACCGCCAAGAGCTTCATGCGCAAACTGGGCGTTGTCAGCGAACAGCAGGCCGGCCTGCCTGACCCGCGCCATGCGCAGCTGCTGTATCCGCTGCAGCCCCTGCGCTGCCAGAACCCGCATCGGCCGAATGTGCTGATGGTGGTGCTGGAGTCGCTGCGCCAGGACGCCATGACGCCGCAGCTGATGCCCAATACGACGGCACTGGCACAGGCTTCGCGCGTGTACGACCAGCATTTCAGCACCGGCAATGCCACCCGCTACGGCCTGTTCGGCCTGCTCTACGGCCTGCCCGGCGGCTACTGGCAGAGCATGCTGGACGAACAGCGCGGCTCGCAGCTGTTCCAGGTGCTGGGCCAGCAGGGCTACGACCTGCACCTGTACGGCAGCGCGCCGCTGTACAGCCCGGAGTTCGACCGCACCGCCTTCGCCGACGTACGCGACCAGCTGCACCAGGGCCCCTCCGCCCTGACGCCCGACAAGCGTGACGCAGCCATCGTCACCGCGCTGCAGAACGACATCCGCACCAGCCAGGCCGCGCAGCACCCGTGGTTCGGCTTCGTGTTCCTCGACTCCACCCACGCCGGCTACCACCTGCCCGCCAGCTACCCGCCGGTGGCCACGCCGATGGCCAAGGAGATCGACTTCCTGTCCTTCGGCCCGGACCACGACCCGACGCCGGAGCTCAACCGCTACCGCACCGCCGTGCACTACGCCGACAGCCTGATCGGCTCGCTGCTGGACGACCTTCGCGCACAAGGCTTGGCCGAGAACACCATCGTGCTGGTCACCGGTGACCATGCCGAAGAGTTCAACGACCTCAAGCTGAACTACTGGGGCCACAACGGCAACTTCTCCGACTACCAGCTGCAGGTGCCGTTCGTGCTGCACTGGCCAGGCCAGGCCAGCGGCCATGAGATGCGCACCAGTTCGCATGAGGACTGGGTGCCGACGTTGATGCGCCACGCACTGGGCTGCGAGAACGCACTGAGCGACTTCAGTACTGGCCAGGACCTGCTGGCCGCGCCCACCACCAGCGAACGTGCGCTGGTGGTGGAGAGCTGGTCGCAGCGCGCGGTACGTCATGGCGATGCCATCTACGTGTTCGACAAGTTCGGCAACGCCACCGCGCTCGACCGGCACTACCGTCCGCTGCCGCAGCAGGCGCCGGACGCCGCCGCCATCCGCTCCGCATGGGAAGCGCTGACCCGCTTCCGCAACCGCTGAACTTCAAGGACCGATCCTGCATGAACCGTCCGCTGCGCATCCTGCATACCGAAGCCGCCAAGGGAATGGGCGGGCAGGAGATCTACATCTTCCGGCACATGCAGGTGATGCGCGCGCGTGGCCATGAAGTGTCGTTGCTGTGCCAGCCCGATGCGCGCCTGGCCACACTGGCACGCGACGACGGTTTCACCGTGCATACGCTGCGCATGGGAGGCCTGGCGCGCCTGCTGCGCGGCGTGTGGTCGGTATCGCGACTGGTGCGTCGCGAACGCTACGACGTGGTCAACACCACCAGCCGCCGCGATGCGCTGATCGCCGCCGCCGGTGCACGCCTGGGCGGCACGCCGCTGGTGGTGCGCTCGCGCCACCTGATGAGCCCGGTCAATTCGCTGCTGACCTATACCGGGCTTCCGCACCGGGTTTTGACCGTCAGCAGTTTCGTCAAGCAACTGCTGGCCGACCGCGGCATTCCGGCCGAGCGCATCGGCATCGTGCCGCCGATCGCGGTTCCGCCGCGCTGGAGCGAGATCCGCAAGGCCGATCCCTGGCAGTGCCTGCAGGACGCGCGCGCGCAGGTGCGTGCCGAGCTCGGTTTCGGCGAACAGGACATCGTGGTCGGCTGCGTGGCGGTACTGCGCGAGCCCAAGGGCCATGCCGACCTGCTGCAGGCGATGATCCCGTTGTGCAAGGCCAACCCGGACCTGCACCTGGTGATCGTCGGTGATGGCCAGGCCGTGACGGAACGACTGCAGGCGATGTGCGCCGAGCACGGCCTGCAGCGCCAGGTGCACCTGCTCGGCTACCGCGATGGAGCCTGCCGGCTGATGGCCGGCTTCGACATCTTCGCGCTGGCCTCGCACAAGGAAGCGGCCGGCACCGTGTTCCTGGAAGCGGCTTATGTGGGCGTACCGATCGTAGCCACGCGGGTGGGTGGCGTGCCGGAGATGGTGGTCGATGGCAGCAATGCGATCCTCACCCGTTTGGGAGACAATGCCGCCCTGACAGGTGCCTTGCGCCTGCTGGTGGACGACCCGGAACGGCGGCGGCAGATGGGCCGCGCTGGCTGGGACTGGATGCACGGCGCACACCGCTTCACGCCGGACGGCCACGGTGAAGCCACCGAACACTACTACCACCAGTGGCTGAAGGAGCTGGGACATGGCTGATGCGCGAACCGTTCCGGTGCTGATGCACCACCATGTCAGCCCTTCGCCGGGCATGATCACCGTGTCGCCGGAAAACTTCGAAAGCCAGATCGCGTGGCTGGCAGGCAATGGCTGGACCTCACTGACGCTGGACCAGTACGCCGGCTTCCTGGCCGGCAAGCCGGTGCCGCGCAAGTCGATCGTCATCACCTTCGACGATGGCTACCTGGACAACTGGGTGTATGCCCATCCGATCCTGCAGAAGTACGGCATGCATGCCGTGGTGTTCGTGGTCACCGGCTGGATGGGCGAAGGCCCGGAACGTCCGCATGCCGGCATTGCCGGAGCGACGCTGCCTTCGACGCCGGACCATCGCGGCTGCGAAGCGGCGATCTACAAGCAGGACCGCAGTGACGACGTGATGATGCGCTGGAGCGAAGCACGTGCAGCCATCGCCGCCGGCACCTTCGAAGTGCATTGCCACACCCATACCCACACCCGCTGGTTGCGCCGTGACGATCTGGACCGTGCGCAGCGCCGTGCAGGCCTGAGCCGGGATCTGGCGATCTCGCGCGAAGTCCTGCAGGACAAGCTTGGCGACGTGTCCGATACCTTGTGCTGGCCGTACGGTGATTTCGACCAGGATCACATCGAAGTGGCGCGCGAGCAGGGCTTCCGCTACCTGCACACCACCCACCCGTTCGGCCGCAACGTGATCGGTGGCGACCCGGAACGCATCTATCGTTTCGCGATCCGCAACCGCCCGGCCAACTGGCTGCGCAAGCGCATCCGCCTGAGTTACAACCCGCTGATCGCGCCGCTGTTCAATGGGTTCAAGGCACGCCAGAAGAAGATGGTGCCGGGGCCCTGAACACGCCATCCACCCGGGCCGCCGCAAAAGAAAACGCCCCGGAATTCCGGGGCGCTTTCTTTGTACGGATGCGCAGTCGCCTCAGCTGGCGGCTTCACGCACCGCAGCGGACAAGCGGTCCAGCGTCTGCTGCATCAGCGTAGCGTCATCGGCTTCCACGGTGACCCGAACCACCGGCTCGGTACCGGACGGCCGCAGGAACGCGCGGCCACGGCCGGCTACGGCCTGCTGCGCCACAGCCAGCGCGGACTGCACGCTTTCAGACTGCACCGTGGCCTTGGCCGAGACATTGCCCAGACGCACGTTGACGGTCTTCTGCGGCACCCGCACCAGGCCCTTCAGTGCCTGGCGCAGGGTCTGCCCACTGTTGCGCAGCGCGACCAGCACCTGCAGAGCGCTGACGATGCCATCACCGGTGGTGGCCCGGTCCAGGCACAGCAGATGGCCCGACGCTTCCCCACCGAGTACACCGCCGCCTTCGACCAATGCCTGGTGCACGTAGCGGTCACCAACGTTGCTGCGCACGAACGGGATCTGCAGATCGGCGAAAGCTTTCTCCACGCCGTAGTTGCTCATCAGCGTTCCGACCACCGGGCCGCGCAGGCGGCCTTCGTCCTTCCAGGCGCGGGCCAGGATGTACAGCAGGTCGTCACCGTCGACCGGGTTGCCCTGGTCGTCGGCCATCAGCACACGGTCGCCATCACCATCGAACGCGATGCCGAGATCGGCACGGGTCTCGCGGACTTTGGCCGCCAGGTTGTCGATATGGGTGGAACCCACACCGGCGTTGATGTTGACGCCGTTGGGCTCGGCACCGATGCCGATCACCTCGGCCCCCAGTTCGCGGAACAGCAGCGGTGCGATCTGGTAGGTGGCGCCGTGTGCGCAATCCAGCACCAGGCGCACGCCACGCAGGTCGAACGCGCGCGGCACGCTGGCCTTGCAGAACTCGATGTAGCGGCCGACCGCTTCACGCGCACGCGATGCCTTGCCCAGCTTCTCCGATTCGGCGGTGGTGAACGGAACGTCCAGCGCCGCTTCCAGGGCAAGTTCGGTGGCATCGTCGAGCTTCTCGCCCTGGGCCGAGAAGAACTTGATGCCGTTGTCGTAATGCGGGTTGTGCGAGGCGCTGATGACGATGCCGGCGTCCACGCCCAGCGTGCGGGTCAGGAACGCCACCGCCGGGGTCGGCATCGGCCCCAGCAGCTGTACGTCGGCGCCGGCGGCGACCAGGCCGGCTTCCAGTGCCGCTTCGAACATGTAACCGGAAATGCGGGTGTCCTTGCCGATCACCACGATCGGCCGGCGCCCGTCCTGGCCGCGCTGGGCAACCAGGACACGGCCCAGGGCATTGCCCAGGCGCAGCACGAAGTCGGCCGAGATCACGCCCTGGCCGACCCGCCCACGGATGCCATCAGTACCGAAGTACTTGCGGCCTCCCATCAAGCCACCTCCGGCGCCGGCTGACGGCCCAGCATTCCCAGCAGATCGGACAGGCGGTCGCGCATTTCGCGGCGGTCGCAGATCTGGTCGATGGCACCGTGCTCCAACAGGAACTCCGAGCGCTGGAAGCCTTCCGGCAGCTTCTCGCGCACGGTCTGCTCGATCACGCGCGGGCCGGCGAAGCCGATCAGCGCCTGCGGTTCGGCGATGTTGATGTCGCCCAGCATCGCGAACGAGGCCGACACACCACCGGTGGTCGGGTGGGTCAGCACCGAGATGTACGGCAGGCCCGCTTCACGCAGCTTGCCCAGCGCGGCCGAGGTCTTGGCCATCTGCATCAGCGAGAACAGGCCTTCCTGCATGCGCGCACCGCCACTCTGCGAGAAGCACACGTACGGGGCGCCGATCTCGACCGCGGTTTCGGCGGCCAGCGCGAAACGCTCACCCACCACCGAGCCCATCGAGCCACCCATGAAGGCGAAGTCGAAGGACGAGGCCACCAGTGCACGGCCCTTGAGCAGACCGCGCATGGCGATCAGCGCGTCATATTCGCCGGTGTTCTTCTGCGCGATCTTGATGCGCTCGCTGTACTTCTTCTGGTCCTTGAACTTGAGCAGGTCGGTCGGGCCCAGGCGCGCACCGATCTCGGTGGTGCTGTCGGCGTCGAACAGGGCGGCCAGGCGCGCACGTGCGCGGATCGCCATGTGGTGGCCGCACTTCGGGCAGACCTCCAGGTTCTCTTCCAGTTCCGGACGGTACAACGCGCTGCCGCAGTTGCTGCACTTTTCCCACAGGCCCTCGGGGACACTGCGCTTCTTGCTGGGGGTGTTGTCGGTGCGGATGCCGGACGGCATCAACTTGCTGAGCCAACTCATGCGGGAGGACACTTCCGTTCAGGGCGGCCCAAGGGCCGCAAAGGCGGACAGTCTAGCTCCGCTTTCCCCGCCCGTGCACCCCCTTGCCGGACACGGGGCCGCCGGAAAAAACCATGCTGGGACGTACGTTTAGCGCGGCAACGCCGTGCGGGTAGCGCCGGGCCATGCCCGGCGGATACCCTTGTGCCCCGCACCGCCGGGCATGGCCGGCGCTACCGTTACTGGTCCAGCGCCTGCCGCAGCGGAGCCAGGAAGGTTCGAGCGCGCTGTGCGGCCTCCTCAGCCGAGCCCGCTTCGGCCAGCGCCGCCACCAGCGCGCTGCCGACCACCACGCCGTCGGCCTGGCGGGCCATCGCCGCAGCACTGTCGGCATCCTTGATGCCGAAGCCGGCCACCACCGGCACCGAAGCACGCGCGCGCAACGCCTGCAGGCGGGCACTGGCGGCATCGCTGTCCAGGCGCTCGGACGCGCCGGTGACACCGGCAAAGCTGACGTAGTAGAGGTAGCCACGGGCCAGCGCCAGCAGCTTGTCGGCGCGCGCCTCGCTGGTAGTCGGCGACGCCAGCAGGACCAGTGCCAGGCCCGCTGCATCGAAGGCCTGCTGCGCTTCGCCGGCTTCTTCCGGTGGCAGGTCGACCAGCAGCACGCCGTCCACACCTGCCTCCACGGCTGCCGTTGCGAAGGCCGCGTAGCCATGGATCTCCACCGGATTCAGGTAGCCCATCAGCACCACCGGCGTCTGAGCGTCACGCTCGCGGAACTGCGCAACGGCCTGCAGCACGTAGCGGCTGCCAGCACCACGCGCCAGCGCGCGCTCGGAGCTGCGCTGGATGGTCGGGCCGTCGGCCATCGGGTCGGAGAACGGCACGCCCAGTTCGATCACATCGGCACCGGCATCGACCAGCGCGTGCATGACCGGCACGGTGGCCTCCAGCGAGGGATCACCGGCGGTGATGAAGGGAATCAGCGCCTTGCGCTGCTGCTCGCGCAGTCGCTGGAAACAGGCATCGAGTCGGGATACAGGCATCTCAGGCACATCCTTCAATCAGTTCAATCGCATCGCTGGTCCCCCAGTACATCTGGATGACCCTCCCTTCAAACAGTTCCACGCGGATGCCAAGGGCCGAGCCCGGGTCCTGCCAGGTGAGGTACTCGCCCTGGTCACCGTCGTAGGCATGCGGGCTGGATACCGGCGGCTTCGGGAACTGGGCCATGGCCTGGGCGCGGGTCATGCCGACACGCAGGCCGAACGGCCCGGGCTGCTGGGTCGGCGCCCCGCTCTCCGGATCCAGGCCGAGATCGAAACGGACGACGCGATCTTCATCGGTCATCATCGACACGCCCGGCGGCAGCCCCTTGCCGTCGTAGTACTCGCAACTGCCGCCGATGGCTTCGACCGCCCCTTGCGCGGTCCACGGCCCGAGTGCCTTCAGATCGGTCATATGCTGGCCGATCAGCACCTCGCCGGCATGGTCCAGCGCCACCGAGGCCACCGCGGGCGCGTCATCGCTGTCCTTATCTTCCACAGACGGCGGATCGTCGATCGGCGTACGCGCCATCGGGTCAAGATCATCGTTGGCGGCCTGCTGCACAGGCTGCGTGGTGGCCTTGGCGGCCGGTGCCAGCACCGGCGACTCCGGCGGCTGGCACGCGGCCAAGCCCAGCGCCAGCAGCAGCACGCCGCTGTTCCGCAGCCGCGCGCTCACAGCACCAGCCCTTCGCGCGCGGCGATGGTGTGCACGTCCTTGTCGCCACGGCCGGACAGGTTGCACAGCACGATCTGGTCACGCGGACGCTCACGCGCCAGCTTGATCGCCTGTGCCAGCGCATGGCTGGATTCCAGCGCCGGCAGGATGCCTTCGGTGTGCGCCAGCAGGTGGAAGGCCTGCAGCGCTTCCTCATCGGTGATGCCGAGGTAGCGCGCGCGGCCGGTATCGGCCAGGAACGCGTGCTCCGGCCCGACACCCGGGTAGTCCAGGCCGGCTGACACCGAGTGGGTCTCGATGATCTGGCCGTCGTCGTCGCACAGCACATAGGTGCGGTTGCCGTGCAGCACGCCCGGCCGACCCGCCGCGATCGATGCAGCGTGGCGCCCGGTGCTGATGCCATCACCGGCAGCTTCGGCGCCGACAATCTCGACCTGGCGATCATTGAGGAAGGCATGGAACAGGCCGATGGCATTGCTGCCGCCGCCGACGCAGGCGGTGATCGCATCCGGCAGGCGGCCGTACTCGGCCAGCATCTGCTCGCGTGCTTCGCGGCCGACGATGGCGTTGAAATCGCGCACCATGCGCGGGTACGGATCCGGGCCGGCCACGGTGCCGATGATGTAGAAGGTGTCCTGCACGTTGGTCACCCAATCGCGCATCGCTTCGTTGAGCGCGTCCTTCAGGGTGGCCGAGCCGGAGGTGACCGGCACCACCGTCGCACCGAGCAGCTTCATTCGGTAGACGTTGATCTTCTGCCGCTCGATGTCGGTGGCGCCCATGTACACCACGCATTCCAGGCCCAAGCGCGCGGCAACGGTGGCACTGGCCACGCCATGCTGCCCGGCACCGGTCTCGGCGATGATGCGCTTCTTGCCCATCCGCGCGGCCAGCAGCGCCTGGCCGATGGTGTTGTTGATCTTGTGCGCACCGGTGTGGTTCAGGTCCTCGCGCTTGAGCAGGATCTGCGCACCGCCGACATGATCGCTCAGGCGCTGGGCGTGGTAGATCGGGCTCGGCCGGCCCACGTAATGGGCCAGGTCGCGGTCATAGGCCAGCTGGAATTCGGGGTCCTGGCGGGCCTGGTCATAGGCCTGGGCCAGTTCCTGCAGCGGGCCGACCAGGGTTTCGGCGACGAAGCTGCCACCGTAGCGGCCGAAGTGGCCCTGGGCATCCGGGAAGGCGTGGTAGTCGGCAATGGGGGAGGCAGACATGGAAGCGACCGCTGGTTCGAGACAGGTGGATACTCTAGCGCACGGGTCGTGACCGGAAAATGGATATTATCTGGCGCATATCGTCAGGAAATCTCACATGATTCGTTCCCTGCTGCCTCCCCTCAATGCGCTGCGTGCGTTCGAGGCCACCGCCCGTCTGGGCGGGGTTGGGCGCGCCGCGCAGGACCTGCATGTCACCCACGGCGCGGTCAGCCGGCAACTGAAGCTGCTGGAGGATCATCTCGGCCTGGCATTGTTCCAGCGTGCCGGCCGCGGGCTGCGCCTGACCGCTGCGGGCACGCGACTGCAGGCCGCGTGCAGCGAGGCGTTCAGCGGCATCGAAGACTGCGTGCGCGAGCTGCGCCGGCCGACGGCGGCCCCAGCACTGGTGCTGGGCTGCAGCGGCAGCGTACTGGCGCGCTGGATGATCCCGCGCCTGCCCGTGCTGCAGGCCGCCCTGCCCGGCGTGCGCCTGCAGTGGTCGGCGCTGGATGGCAGTTTCACCGAAGCACAGGCGGCGCTGGATGCCGTACTACTGCTGGCGCAGGGGCCGTGGCCACGGGGCTGGCAGGTGCGTGAGCTGGCGCCGGAACGGGTCGGCGTGGTGGTGGCACCCTCGCATCCGGCCGCGCAGCGCCTGCGGCAGGTACCGCCCTCGGCGCTGCTGCAGGAAACGCTGCTGCACACCAGCTCACGGCCGCAGGCGTGGCCGGCGTGGGCGCAGGCGCACGATCTGGACACCGCGAAGCTGCAGCTGGGCACCGCTTTCGAACATCTGTACTACCTGCTGGAAGCAGCCGTGGCCGGGCTGGGCCCGGCGATCGCACCGGAGCCACTGGTGGCCGAAGATCTGGCAGCAGGCCGGCTGGTCGCACCGTGGGGGTTTACCGCCACCGGCGGCTTCTGGGTGCTGGCGCGGCCGGATGGCCCGGCCGATGCACGGGTGGACGCCCTGGCCGACTGGGCAGCAGCACAGCTGCAATGAGACGAGGCCCCGGGCGGCGTTCACCGCCCGGAGCCGGCAACACAGGCCTCAGCGACCGCCCATCGCGACCCGCTGCTGCTCCTCATGCACCTGCTGCTGGTGCGAAGGATCTGCCAGCAGCTTGGCACTGGTCTGCTCCAGCGACGGCGGCGCCTGGGCCAGGTCCACCGCGGTGCGGAAGCCCGGCGTCGTGCCCATCACGAACGCCTTGCCATCCTGCACCGTGATGCTCTGCAGCTTGTCGGCCGCGTCGATTCCGTTCTGCTTTGCATGCAGGGTGATATTGGCGGCAGCCTCTTCGGAAAACACGCTGGGAAGCTTGCTGCGGACGGCGTTGTGCAGTGCGTGGTCCGGATGCGATGCATCGTTCAGCGACGGCCCCTTCGGTACAGCCGCTGCAGGTTCATGGCCCTGCGCACGGCCCGCCGCCAGCGCGGCAGCGGTCTGGCGACCGACAATTCCATCGGCCACCAGCCCCTGCTGTTTCTGCAGCGCGATCACCGCTTCGCGGGTGTGATCACCAAAACGACCATCCTCTGACAATCGATGGCCCTGCGCATCACGCACACCGAGCTGGTTGAGAGTCTGCTGCAACGCCTGCACGTCCGCGCCACGCTGCCCCTGCTTCATCACCTCGCTGGCGGCCGCGTGTGATGCAGCCGGCTGCACGGTGGCGGTTGGCCGGGACAGCGCAGGTTCGCCATTGCCGTGCAGCGGCGCGCGCACCTGGAATTCCGGCTTCGGTGTCAGCGCACCAACGATGCGGGTGCTTCCGCCATCCCAGTACCCGCCCGGCCGGATGGTGACTTCGGCCGGCCCGGTGCTTCCCTGTGAACCGATGAACTGGATGTTTCCCTGCGCGTCGTAGCCTTTGAAAATGCCGACATGCTGGCCCTGCGACGAGGAGAACATCAGGATGTCGCCCTGCTTCAGCGATCCGTTCGGTTTGCGTGCTTCGGCAGCCGAGGTCACATCGAAATGCTCGCGTGCGTAAGCCGTGGTGTTCGCACCATTGAACAGCGTCGACGTAGTGAACCCCGCAGCGTTCTCGCCACGCACGTCGTAACCCGCGTTCTTCAGGCCTCGCCATACGAACGCCGAGCAATCCACGCCGAAGCGTCCGTCACCATCGAGGTCACGCTCCAGCCGGCTGCTGTCGCGACCCGGGCGCGGATGGTCCGGGCGCCCGTATTCGTACTGGCGGCCTGAGGCCATGAAATGCTGATAGGCCTCGTTGTAGAGCGCGGCACTGCCGACTGCAGCCGCGGCCTGGCCCGCAGCAGGCGCCGCCGCTGAAGGCGTCTGTACCTGCGGTTGGGTCTGGGTCTGCACGGGCGCGGCCGCCGGAGTGCGCGTGGGTGGCTGCTGCGTGGCAACCTCACCCGGCTGCCAGCCCTCGAAACGGCGGATGCCGTCGGCCAGCACTTCACGCTCTCGCACGCTCATCTGGCCGACGGTCTTCGAGCGCAGGTCGACACCCTGGCGATCGCCTTCGGCATAGATGGTGGCCGCCTGCTCCTTGTGGTGGGTGGTGCCGCTGTAATCCTTGGTGGAGTAGCTCGGCAGCATTTCCTCCACGGTCTTGTCGCCGAACCGGCGTTCGAGCAGCTGGATCTTCGCTACCCGGCCGGCTTCATAGCTTTCGAAAACCGCGTTGCCCCATTGGTCGAGATCGACCACGCCCTTGTAGCGCCCCTGCGCCGATTCCAGCGCCTGCTCGCGGGTACGCGGATTGGTCACCGTCTTGTCCGCGCTGCCGGCGAATTCAAACTTGAGATTGCCAGGATTGTTGTTGCGCCACGAGACGCTGCCGCCTGATCGTTCGACGACACTGCCATCGTCCATTTCCAGCGTGCGCGTGGTACCTACGCTGCTGACCAGCCGGGTGATTTTCGGATCCGACATGAGCTGTTCCTTTGCCAGTGGTTGATTGGACCGCTCCCCTGGCGGTGATTACATTCCGTTGGAAAACACGTCGAGCACGTCCGCACTGACCCAGCCCTGTGCGCAGTTCCCGGCGTAACGTCCCGGCGCCGCCGCATGGCAGGCCTCGCCCCCCGTGGTCGCCAGGCCAGTGATCGGCCTGTCGCCATAGGTGTCACACAACGTGTTGCCCTTGCACTTGCCGACCGTCGCAGCGGGAACCGCAACGACGTAATAGAACAGCGGATTCTGTCCGGTGCGTCCGATGCCCTGCACGCAGACCAGCTGCCCCTTCGACAGCTTCGCGGTCACGCTGGCCTTGCTGCCGGTCGATGGCACCGCACTCAACGTCTCCACGCCCTTGGCATCGGCTACGCCAGCGAAGAAACCCTGGTCGCCACAGTCCGGCGACAGTTCGACATCGTAGAAATCACCGCTGTCCACATCGCCCGCCGTGCAGCCGCTGCCCGTACTGGCGTTGCTGCATTTCACGCCACTGGCCTGGATCAGCGCAGCCAGGCCGTCGGCTGCCGGTGCTGCCGCCGGAACCGTGGCCGGTGCTGTGGCAGGTGCATCTGCCGGTGCGGCAGCGGCCGGTGCCGATGCGGTCGGGGCGGATGAGTCACCGGCCGCACACGCGCCCAAGGCAAGCAGCAGGCTGGGTACGAGCGTCAGGCGGGCCAGGCGGATACGGCGGGAAGAGAGATGGGGCATATCCATTGCGTCCTCGTTCGAAAGGTAGGGCGTATCTCAAGGGTTGCGGCCAGCGACACGCACACGGCATCGCACCCAGCCAAGACAGGCTGGGCGCATTGTGTCCGATCAGATGTTCGGGGGGTGTCGACTTTTTGGCGCTGGAACCTGAATTACCCGAAAGCGTGATATTCATCGCATTCAGGATTCGCCCGCCTTCACGGCACGGCGGAATGCACCGTCGACGATGACATTCCGGGTGACCCCTCAGGTGACGCGGATCACTCCAGAACGGTGCAATCCGCGCGACGCACTTCTTCGACGAAGGTGCGCATTTTGTAGCCGTCCTTGATGCCCGGCTCCAGCTCGATGCCGCTGGAGACGTCCACGCCCCACGGCAGCGTCGCCAGCACGGCATCGTAGACGTTCTCAGGGTTCAGGCCACCGGCCAGCAGGAACGGCCGGTGCAACCCGGTCGGAACGCGGCCCCAGTCGAACGCCACGCCGGTGCCGCCACCGCCACCCGGGGCGTGGCTGTCGAACAGGAAGCCGGCAGCGCTGGGGTAGCGCAGCTGCAGGGTGCGGGCGTTGACCTCTTCACGGCCGCCCATGGCGATCGCCTTCAGGTACGGCATGTTGAAGCTGCGGCAGAAGCTTTCGTCTTCCTCACCATGGAACTGCAGCAGGGTCGGACGTACCGTACGCAGCACCTCGCGCACTTCCTCCTTGCTGTTGTTGCGGAACAGCGCCACCACGTCGACCATCGGCGCGATCGCCTGGCGCATCGCGCGGGCCTCGGCCGGTGCAACCCGGCGGCTGCTCTCGCGGGCAAAGATGAAACCCACTGCGTCCACGCCCAGCTCACCGGCCAGGCGGACGTCGCCGGCACGGGTCATTCCACAGAACTTGATGCGCGTACGGTAGTAGGAACGGCTCATAGCGTGACCTCGGCGGGCAGATGCCAGTTGTCGGGGTACAGGGGCCCAAGGAACACCAGGCCCTGCGGCGGTGCGGTGGGACCAGCTACGGTGCGGTCGCGCCCGGCCAGCAGTTCGGCGATCCATTCCACCGGTTTTTCGCCGCTGCCCACCAGGATCAACGATCCGACGATATTGCGGACCATGTGATGAAGAAATGCATTGCCACGTACTGCGACTTCGATCACTTCGCCATGGCGGCTGACCTGCAACGCCTGCAGTTCACGCCGCGCATGCAGCGCCTGGCACTGCACCGAACGGAACGCGCTGAAGTCGTTCTCGCCAAGCAATGCCTGGCCGGCGGCGTGCATCAGGGTCTCGTCCAGCGCACGGCGCTCCCAGCTCAGGGTCTGCCGGTCCAGCGCCGGCCGTACCTCGCGGTTGAGCAGCCGATAGCGATAGCGGCGCGCGCGCGCGGAGAAACGGGCGTGGAAATCATCGGCCACCGGCACGCACCAGCGCACCGCGATCGAGCGCGGCAGGCGGGTGGTGGTGCCGAGCATCCAGGCGCGCGGATCGCGCACCACGTCGGTATCGAAATGCACGACCTGGCACTGGCCATGCACGCCGGCATCGGTGCGGCCGGCGCAGACCACCTGCAGCGGCGCATCAGCCACCGATGACAGGGCCTGCTCGAGGCTGGCCTGCACGCTGGGACCACCCTCGCCCAGGTTCTGCCAGCCCCTGAAATCGCTGCCGTCGTACTCGACGCCAAGCGCATAACGCATGTGCTACCTCGATGTTGCGGATGGGGCGGCGCTCAGGCCGGATCGCGTTCGGACCAGACCGCCAGTTCGTTGCCACCGGGCTCGACGAACTGGAAGCGGCTGCCACCGGGGAAAGAAAACACCGCGCGCACGATCTCGCCGCCGGCGTCGCGCACGGCGGCCTCGACCGGTGCCAGTGCGTCGGCATACAGCACCAGCAGCGGTGCACCGCTGTCGCTGGCCCGCTGCGGCTGGCCACGGAAGAAGCCGCCCTGCAGGCGGCCATCGTCGAACGCCGTGTAGTCGCTGCCGTAGTCGACGAACGACCAGCCGAACACCTTCTCGAAGAAGGCACGGCTGGCAGCCGGGTCGCTGGACGCGAATTCAACGTAGTCGATGCGGCGTTCGCGGCTCATGGCAAGGTCCTTGTCGGCAGGTTCGGTCACGGCAGGCGCGCCAGCAGTTCACGGGCCTGGGCCTGGCTGTGCAGGTCACCGCCTTCGGCGACTTCCAGCAACAGGGTGCGCGCCGTCTGCGCGTCGCCCAGATCGAGGTAGGCAATGGCCAGTTCCAGGCGCTCCTGGCCGGCACGTGGCGACCAGCCGGTGTCGTCGGCAGGCACGGCCGCGCTCGACGCGATGTCGTCGGAACGAGAGGCCTCGATGCTGCCATGGTCGATGCCGTCGACGGCTTCGGGATGAGCGGCATCCGCCGGCGCCTCGTTGTCATGCGCGTCGGCCGGCAGATCGAACACGCCGCGGAACTGCGGCTGCTGTTCGGCATGCAGTGCGTAGTCCGGCACCGCCACTTCGGCCGGCGCCTGCGGTACAACGCGTTCGTCCTGCAGCGGCGCGGCGACGACAACCTCGTCGGCGGTGGTTGCGGAATCGTCCCAGCGCGGCAGATCGGTCACCGCTTCGGGCAAGGCCACCGCGTCCTCGTCGCGCAGCGTGTCGGCCTGCCAGTCGGCCCGTACCGCGCGCTCGGCGACAGGTTCGGCGACCACTACGTCGTGCACTTCGGTTTCGGTCGCCCAGTCGGGCATCGCCGGTTCCTGGCGGCCGTTGCCGGCAACAGCCGATGACCACGAGGACTGCTCGGCCAGCGTATCCAGCGCCGCACCCGCCGGCACCGCTGCGGCCAGGCCGGCAGCATCGTCTTCCTCACGCAGCGGCGGCAGCGGCGACGGCTTGCGACGACGCAGCAGCCAGGCGGCGCCCGCCGCCAGCAGCAGCACCGGCAGCCCCAGCCAGTACCACGGCGTTGCCGCATCGCGGGCATCCGGTGCCTGCGCCAGGCGCTGCTGCGCGGCGGCCAGATCGTTGTCCTTCATCGCGATCAGCGACTGCTGCTGTTCCTTGAGCTTTTCCAGGTCGGCCACGCGCTGCTTCAGCTCGCCGATCTCGGCATCGCGGGTGGCGATGTCCTCACGCGCCTGGCGCAGTTGTTCGTTGCCCAGCATGTCACCCTCGCTGCCGGCAGCGGTGCCGGTGGTTGTGCCCGCGTGCGCGGCGTCGGACGCCAGCGCCGGAGCGATCTCAAGTCGTGCCCCATTGGCCGCAGCCGGGGAAGAAGCGTTCGTGGCTGCCGCCTTGGCAACCGGTGCGGCCATGCCCACCGGTTGCGGCACGGTACGTGCCTGCCGCCATTGCGCGGCATGCTCGCGCACGAGCGTCGTCGCTTCGGCAGCGTCGACCGCAGCAAGCGCATCACTGCCGGGCATGCGCAGCACCGCACCCTGCTTGAGCAGGTTGACGTTGCCGCGGATGAAGGCTTCGGGATTGGCACGCAGCAGGGCAATCATCGCGCGGTCGCGACTGACCTGGTTGCCACGTGCCACCGCACTGGCGATCTGCGACAGGGTCTGCCCGCGCTGCACGGTGATGCTGCCATCGGCCGCCGGTGCAGCAACTGGCGCGGAGGCCGCACGCGGGCGTGCCGGTGCTGGCGCCACCGCTGGTGGAGGCGTCGTGGGCGTCTCTGCTGCTGGCACCGAAGCCGGTGCAGGTTCGCGCACGATGGTATTGGAGAGCGTACCGGCCGGCGCGACGATTTCCGGCTCGGCCACGGCCAACGCACTGGGCGGCGCATCGACCAGTGCCGAGTACTCACGCACCAGGCGGCCCTGGCCCCAGTCGGCTTCGATCAGGAAGCTGAGCGACGGCGTCTCCACCGGCGCCTGCGAGGTGACGCGCACCACCGCCCTGCCCTGCGTGTCGCGGGTCAGTTCGAACTGCAGTTCACTGACCAGTCCGGTTGGCCGCTGCAGGCCGACACGTTCGAAGGTGACCGGTGAGGCCAGCGCCACGCGCAGGTTTTCCAGTTCGGACGGGTCCGCCGAGACCACCGGGATTTCGGCCAGCAGGGGCTGGCCCGGCTTGGACAGGACCCGGATGTCGCCCAACCCCAGGGCAAGCGCCGAACTGCTGGCCAGGGCGAGCAGTGCGGCGGACAGATAGGTGAGCGGGCGCTTTGCGCCCTTGGCCCGTTTATTCATGGGCGACACTATAAAGCGTGCGGACCGGGGTCCGCACCCACCGATGGAAGACCTTCGGTAGTGCCGGCCGCTGGCCGGCATACACGCACGCCCCCATCACGGCAATGCCGGCCAGCGGCCGGCACTACCGGTGAGGCAACCGCTGTGATCAGCGCTGCTCGGCGGCGACCAGCTCGGCCAGCTGCACGGCATTCAACGCCGCGCCCTTGCGCACGTTGTCCGACACGATCCACAGGTTCAGGCCGCGCGGGTGCGACAGGTCCTCACGGATGCGGCCGACGTACACCGCGTCGGTGCCCGACGCATGCGTGACCGGGGTCGGGTAACCACCGGCTTCGTGACGATCGACCACTTCGATGCCCGGCGACTGCTCCAGCAGCGCGCGTGCTTCGGCCACGGTGACCTTATCACGGGTCTCGATCGCGACCGACTCGGAGTGGCCGTAGAACACCGGCACACGCACTGCAGTCGGGTTCACCAGGATGCTGTCGTCGCCGAGGATCTTGCGGGTTTCCCAGATCAGCTTCATCTCTTCCTTGGTGAAGCCGTTGTCCTGGAAGTCATCGATGTGCGGGATCAGGTTGAAGGCGATCTGCACCGGGAAGCGCTGCGGATCGATTTCCTGGAAACTCAGCAGCTGGCCGGTCTGCTTGCCCAGTTCCTCGGTTGCCGAACGGCCACCGCCGGACACCGACTGGTAGGTGGAGACGTTGATGCGCTCGATGCCGTACTTGCGGTGCAGCGGTGCCAACGCCACCAGCATCTGCATGGTCGAGCAGTTCGGGTTGGCGATGATGCCGCGCGGACGGTTGGCGACCTGCTCCGGGTTGACCTCGGACACCACCAGCGGCACGTCATCGTCGTAACGGAAGGCCGAGGAGTTGTCGATCACCACCGCACCCGCTGCGGCGAACTTCGGTGCGTATTCCTTGGACACGCTGCCGCCGGCCGAGAACAGGGCGATCTCGACGCCGCTCGGATCGAAGGTGGCCAGGTCCTGGACCTTGACCTTCTGGCCGTTGAACTCGATCTCGCCGCCGGCCGAACGCTCGGAAGCGAGAACGCTCAGGGTGCCGACCGGGAAATCACGCTCGGCCAGGATCGACAACATGGTCTCGCCGACCGCACCGGTGGCACCGACGACGGCGACGTGGAAACTGCGCTGTGCATTGCTCATGGGGGAAACTCTCACGAAAACGGGGATGGGGAAAAAAACACGCACGACAGCTGGGTTCGGGGAACCTCCTCAAGCGGGGCGCGCAGAGGTTCCCTATCGTTTCCCGGTTTTTTTGCCCAGAGTCACGCGCGCGGCCATCGCCGCGTCAGCGTTGATCGCGCTCGGCATGCGCGACGGGCCGCCGTCCAGGCCGAGCCCGGCAACCAGATTATCCACGGCCAGCTGTACCATCGCCGTGCGCGTGGCCAGCGAGGCGCTGCCGATGTGCGGAGTGAGCACGACGTTGCGCAGCGCCAGCAGTTCGGGGCGTACCTTTGGCTCGCCTTCGTACACATCCAGACCCGCTGCAGCAAGGCGGCCGTTGGCCAGCGCATCGGCCAGCGCGATCTCATCGACCAGGCCGCCACGGGCGATGTTCACCAGCGTCGCCGACGGCTTCATCTTCGCCAGCGCGGCGGCATCGATCAGGTGGTGCGAGGCCGGGGTATACGGCAGCACCAGCAGCAGGTGATCGGACTGCGCCAGCAGGGTGTCCAGGTCCACATAACGGGCCCCCACCTCCGCTTCGGTCGCGGCCGGAAGCTGCGAACGGTTGTGGTACAGCACCTTCATGCCGAAACCATGCGCGCCGCGGCGGGCGATGCCCTGGCCGATGCGGCCCATGCCGAGGATACCCAGCGTGCTGCCGTGGATGTCGGCACCGAGCATGGTCTGGAACGACCACTGCTGCCACTGGCCTTCGCGCAGCCAGCGCTCGGATTCAGTGATGCGGCGCGCGGTGGCCATCAACAGAGCGAAACCGAGATCGGCGGTGGTTTCAGTCAGGACGTCCGGGGTATTGCTGGCGAGGATGCCGGCCGCGCTGAGCGCGTCGACGTCCAGGTTGTTGTAGCCGACACCGACATTGGCGATCACCTGCAGCTGCGCGGCATCGGCCACCTGTGCTGCGCCGATGCGCTCGTTGAGGGTGATGATGGCGCCGTCGGCGCTGGCCAGCTGTTCGGCGATCTGGTCGGGCGACCACGCGGTGACGGTGTCGGTGCTGCGCAGCTGCACGCGATCGCGCAGCGGCGCGATGGCCGCGTCGATCAGCGGCTGGCTCACCCACACGGTCGGCCGCGTGTCAGCCATCGATCTGCCCGGGAATGCGCGGGGTGATCGTGCCGACATCGCCGCACTGCGCGCGATGACGCAGCGCCTGGTCCATCAGCACCATCGCCACCATCGCCTCGGCGATCGGGGTGGCGCGGATACCGACGCAGGGATCGTGGCGACCGGTGGTGACGACCTCCACCACGTTGCCGGCCGTGTCCAGCGACGGGCCGGGCAGGCGCAGGCTGGAAGTCGGCTTGAGCACGATCGAGGCGACCACCGGCTGGCCGGTGGAAATGCCACCGAGGATGCCGCCGGCATGGTTGCTGGCGAAGCCCTGCGGGGTCAGCAGGTCGCGGTGTTCGGTGCCCTTCTGTGCGGCGCTGGCGAAACCGTCGCCGATTTCAACGCCCTTCACCGCGTTGATGCTCATCAGTGCGGCAGCCAGTTCGCCATCGAGCTTGCCGTAGATCGGCTCGCCCCAGCCTGGCGGCACGTTGTCGGCCACCACGTCCACGCGCGCACCGACCGAATCACCGGACTTGCGCAACGCATCCATGTACGCCTCCAGTTCCGGCACCTGTGCGGCGTGCGGCCAGAAGAAGGGATTGTCTTCCACCGCCGACCAGTCGAAACCGGCCGGGGTGATCTCGCCCAGCTGCGACAGGTAGCCGCGCACGGTCACGCCGAAGCGCTCGGCCAGCCATTTCTTGGCGACTACGCCGGCGGCCACGCGCATGGTGGTCTCGCGCGCGGAAGAACGGCCGCCACCGCGCGGGTCGCGGATGCCGTACTTGTGCCAGTAGCTGTAGTCGGCATGGCCCGGCCGGAACTGCTGGCCGATGTTGGCGTAGTCCTTGCTGCGCTGGTCGGTGTTGCGGATCAGCAGGGCGATCGGCGTGCCGGTGGTCAGGCCCTCGTACACGCCGGACAGGATCTCGACATCGTCCGCCTCGCGGCGCGCTGAGGTGTGCCGGCTCTTGCCGGTAGCGCGACGCTGCAGGTCGTGGGCGAATTCGGCCGCGTCCAGCGCCAGCCCCGGAGGGCAGCCATCGATCACGCAGCCGATGGCCGGCCCGTGCGACTCGCCGAACGTGGTGACGGTGAACAGCTTGCCGAACGAATTGGAACTCACGGGCGCTGCGCCGCCAGTTCGGTGATGCGCGCGCTGTGGGCGATCAGCTCGCGGCATTCGACCGCGAAGATGCCCATCTGGCCAACCTTGAATTCGATCCAGGCGAAGTCGACTTCCGGCAGCAGCTTGATCAGGTGCTGCTCGGATTCGCCCACTTCACAGATCAGCAGACCGTCTTCGCTCAGGTGCAGCGGCGCATCGCGCAGGATCTTCAGCACCAGGTCCAGGCCGTCGTCGCCGGCACGCAGGCCCATCTCCGGCTCGTAGGAGTATTCCTGCGGCAGGGCATCGGTCTCGTCGTTGGTGACGTACGGGGGGTTGGTGACGATCAGGTCGTAGTGGCGACCGGTCAGGCCGTTGAACAGGTCCGACTTGAGCAGGGTGACGTTGTGCGCCTGCAGGCGTTCCTTGTTTTCTTCGGCCAGCGACAGCGCGTCGTCGCTCAGGTCGACACCGTCCACTTCCCAGTTCGGGTAATAGTGGCCCATGGCGATGGCGATGCAGCCCGAACCGGTGCACAGGTCCAGCGCACGGCTGACATCACGGCCGGCCAGCCACGGCTCGAAGCCGCATTCGATCAGTTCGGCGATCGGCGAGCGCGGCACCAGGGCGCGCTTGTCGCTCTTGAAACTCAGGCCGGCGAACCAGGCCTCGCCGGTCAGGTAGGCGGCCGGGATGCGTTCGTCGATGCGGCGCTGGAACAGCTCCAGCACGCGCAGCTTCTCGGCCTGCAGCAGACGCGCCTGGCCGTACGCCGGGCCCAGATCGTGCGGCAGGTGCAGGCTGTGCAGCACCAGCTGGGTGGCCTCGTCCAGCGCATTGTCGTAGCTGTGCCCGAAGGTCAGCCCGGCTTCGTTGAAACGGCTGGTGCCGTAGCGGATCAGATCGATGATCGTGTGGAGTTCGGCGGCCGTTTCAGCGGTCATGGCGGTACTGCGGGCAAAGTGGCCCTCGATTATAGGGGCTGGCGCCCGCGGCGGCATCCGTTGCGGCAGAAACGATCGGGCCGCAGCCGGTATGATGGAGCCCACTTCGCGCGGGGGCTCCCATGTTCAATCGCAACGCCGGCATCATCCTGCTGATCGCCCTGGCGGCGGGTCTCGGCCTGCTGGCCGCCCAGCAGGTGTTCGCGCCGAAGCCGCCGGCCAATGCCCCGGCCACCGAAGCGATCACCCTGTACCCGCAGCCGCGCGAACTGCCCGACTTCAATCTGGCCCAGTCCGACGGTACCCGCCTGATTCCGGGCGAACTGAAGGGTCACTGGACCCTGGTGTTCCTGGGCTTCACCTTCTGCCCGGACGTCTGCCCGACCACCCTGGCCGAGCTGGCCGGCGCGCAGAACCAGTGGGAGGCCCTGCCCGACAGCCTGCGCCCGCGCGTGCTGTTCATCTCGGTCGACCCGGACCGTGACAGCGCCACCCGCCTCGGCGAGTACGTGCACGGCTTCCACAAGGACACCCTGGCCGCCACCGCCGATGTGCCCTCGCTGGAGCGCTTCGCCACCTCGCTGGGCTTCGTGTTCCAGAAGGTGCCAGGCAAGCACTTCGACGAGAACCCCGAGGATTACACCGTCGAGCACTCGGCCAGCCTGGCCGTGCTCGACCCGCAGGGCCGCCTTGCCGGCCTGGTGCGGCCCCCGTTCAACGCGCCGGCCATTGCCCGCGACCTGCAGAAGCTGACCGAGAAGACCGCCCCATGAGCCTCACCACCGCCCTGACGTACGCCCTGCCCCACCGCCTGCTGTCCTCGATGGCGCGTTCGCTGGCGTACTCGGACGATCCGCGCGTGTCGCGCTGGCTGATCGACACGGTCACCCGCAAGTTCAACGTCAATCTGGACGAAGCGGCCAACCCGGACCCGCGCAGCTATGCCACCTTCAACCAGTTCTTCACCCGTGCGCTGAAGCCGGGCGCGCGCGTGGCCGATGCCGATCCGCGCAGCCTGGTGATGCCGGCCGATGGCCGCATCAGCCAGCTCGGCAGGATCGAAGCCGGCCGCATCTTCCAGGCCAAGGGCCAGTCGTTCACCGCCGCCGAACTGCTGGGCAGTGACGAGGATGCCAAGCCGTACAACGACGGCCTGTACGCCACCGTGTACCTGTCGCCGCGCGACTACCATCGCGTGCACATGCCGTGGACCGGCACCCTGCGCGAAACCGTGCACGTGCCGGGCCGCCTGTTCAGCGTCGGCCCGGCCGCCGTCAACGGCGTGCCGCGCCTGTTCGCGCGCAACGAACGCCTGGTCTGCCATTTCGACACCAGCTTCGGCCCGATGGTCAGCGTGATGGTCGGTGCGCTGCTGGTGTCCGGCGTGGAAACCGTGTGGAGCGGCGAAGAAATTCCGGCCTACGGTGACCGCATCACCCGCAAGGACTACCGCGGCCAGGGCATCCAGCTGGAGCGTTTCGCCGAGATGGCGCGCTTCAACTACGGCTCGACCGTGATCGTGCTGCTGCCGCCGGGCGTGGCCGAGTTCGCCCCGCAGCTGGGTGCCGAAAGCCCGGTGCAGCTGGGCCAGGCGCTGGCGAAGCTGCGCTGAGGCTTCGGTAGTGCCGGCCGCTGGCCGGCATCTCCGTTGATCCAACGCGACGAGCATTGCCGGCCAGCGGCCGGCACTACCGGTACGCGCGTTACTGCAGGGCCGGGGCCGGGCCGACGTCCATGCCGTCGTAGTCTTCCACGCCCTTTTCCGCGGCCAGCGCAGCGAATTCCTGGTTGCGGCGGTCCAGCGAGGCTTCGTCGTGGATCTCCACACGCTCCACGTGCAGCACGTGGAACGGCGCGTCGCCCTCTTCCGGCTCCTGCTCGAACAGTTCCACGAAGGTATAGCCCTGCGCCTGCAGGTGCTCTGCCAGTGCCTGCAACGGCTCAGCCGTGGAGTGCACGAAGAAGTACCCCCACAGCAACGGGCCGTTGATGTCCCAGTCGGTGTTTTCGCGGAGGTTGGCGAACAGGTTGCGGGTGTCTTCGAGATCCATGTGGGTTCCAGAGGTCGTGGGGGATTACTTGTCGCAGCCCTGCAGCTTCAGCGTCTGGCCGTGGCGCAGGCTGTAGGCCGGGGCCTTCAGGCCGTTGGCGCGGGCCAGGGTCGGCACGTCGCACTGGAACTTCGCGGCAATGGCGCCCAGGGTCTCACCCCGGCCCACCTTGTGGCTGCGCACCGGCTTCGGCCGTGCCGCCGGGCGCGGCATGGCTACCGGAGCGACCGGTGTGGTCGGCACGCTGGTGGAGGCCGCGGCGTCGGCCACCGGCACCACGCCGCCCACGGCCACGCTGCCGGTGTAGCTGGCGGCGGTCGGGCGCTTGATCGCCGCGTTCAGATCGGCGGTGATCAGGGTGCGGGCCAGGTCGGCACGCGGGCCACTGACGCAGTTGCGCTGGTACAGGCCGGCAATGCGGGTGGTGGCGTTGATCAGCGTGCCGGCCGGAATCCAGCCATCGGCCTCATAGCGCGGGTTGAGATTGCGCAGCGCGCGCATGTAGCCATCACGGGTGCCGTGGCTGCCCAGGCAGATGGTCAGTTCGTAGATGGTGGTGGACTTGGCCAGGCGCAGCGTGGCCGGCTGCGCACTGATCTTCGGCAGCTCCACACCGTACTGCTGCGGGTGCAGGAAGATCCAGGCCGCGGCGATCACCATCGGCACGTAGTCCTTGGTTTCACCGGGGAACTGGTTGTAGACGCTGTCGGTCCAGAAACTCTGGCCACCGCTCTGCTTGAACACGCGCGCGGCGCGGCCTTCGCCACCGTTGTAGGCGGCCACCGACATTTCCACGTTGTTGTTCAGTTCGCGCAGGCGCTCGTTGAGATAACTGGCGCTGGCCTCGGCGGCACTGCGTGCGTCAAAGCGCGTGTCGAAGCCGGTGCCGTCCGGGCCCAGGCCGAAGCGGCGGCCGGTGGCCGGCATGAACTGCATCAGCCCGGCGGCGCCGGCACGCGAGGAGGCATGCACACGGCCGTTGGACTCCTTGGCCATGATGCCGAACAGCAGCGCCTCCGGCAGACCACGCTTTTCCCACTCCGGCCACATCACCGCGCGCAGGTTCTGGTAGTTCTCGTAGCTGGTCAGCAGCGCCGGGCGCATGTCGGTCAACCAGCGGCGGATGCCGGCCTGCACGGCGGGGTTGTACTCGACCATGGTGTCGAAGGCATGTCGCTTGTCGTTGAGCAGCGCTGCAGCGCGCGCGGCCTCCGGCACGTCGGCGGTAAGCGGGCCGATATGGTCGGGGTCGGCTTCCAGGCGGTCACCACCCTCATCGGCCACGTCATCGCTGGCAGCGGCATCAGCATCATGCTTGAGCAGGCGCTTGTAGCTGGCCAGCAGGGTGCCCATCTGGCAGCCCTTCTGCTTCACGCAGTCGTTGAGGACATCTTCCATGTCCTCCAGCGCGGCGTCCGCCTCGTTGCTGCCCTTGGGGTCGGCATTGGCGACCAGCAGCAGCGCATCGCTGTAGCGCTTCTCGGCGGCGGTCATGCGCTGCTGCAGCGCATCCACCTTCACCTTGTCCCGGGCCGAAACCCGCTGCGCATGGGCGTCGGGCGCCAGGGAAACCAGGCCGGCCAGGGCCAGCAGCGGCCAACCGCGGGAAATCAGGACAGGAACGGGCATTGATGGCACTGTGTGCGAAACAGGCAGGCAGAGTAGCGGCGCCGCCAAGGTCCGGGCAAGCCGACCTTCGGCCCGTCACCGCCGGCGGTTAACATTGGGCTATTCACCACAAGGGCTGGACCATGGATCCGATTCTGCTCGGCAAAGGCATCACCGACGATATTGCCGTCACCCTGCTGCCGAAACTCGGCAACCGCCACGGCCTGGTGGCCGGCGCCACCGGTACCGGCAAGACCGTGACCTTGATGACCCTGGCCGAGGGCTTCTCGCGGCTGGGCGTGCCGGTGTTCCTGGCCGATGTGAAGGGCGATGTGTCCGGCCTGGCCGTGCCCGGCACAGGCGCCGAGAACCTGCTCAAGCGCGCCGCCGAGATCGGCGTGGCCGACTACGCGCCGGCCGCCAGCCCGACGATTTTCTGGGACCTGTACGGCAAGCTCGGGCACCCGGTGCGCACTACGGTCAGCGAAATGGGCCCGACCCTGCTGGCACGCATCCTCGAGTTGAACGACACCCAGGCCGGGGTGCTCGATATCGTATTCAAGCTGGCCGACGATCGCGGCCTGCTGCTGCTGGACATGGATGACCTGCGCGCCCTGCTCGGCCTGGTTGCCGAGGAACGCAAGGACATCTCCACCGAGTACGGTCTGGTCAGCGCGCAGTCCATCGCTGCGATCCAGCGCTCGGTGTTGCGCCTGGCACAGGATGGCGGCGAGAACTTCTTCGGCGAACCGGCCTTGGAACTGGCCGACATCATGCGGGTCAATCACGACGGCCGCGGCGTGATCGGCATCCTCGCCGCCGACCAGCTGGTGCTCAAGCCCAAGTTGTATTCCACCTTCCTGCTGTGGCTGCTGTCGGAGCTGTTCGAGCAGCTGCCGGAGGTGGGCGACCTGGACAAGCCGAAGCTGGTCTTCATCTTCGACGAGGCCCACCTGCTGTTCGACGACGCACCGGCCTCGCTGGTGCAGCGCATCGAGCAGGTGGTGCGCCTGATCCGCTCCAAGGGCGTGGGCGTGTATTTCTGCTCGCAGTTCCCCGACGACGTACCGGGCAACATCCTCGGCCAGCTCGGCAACCGCATGCAGCACGCACTGCGTGCGTTCACACCGCGCGACCAGAAGGCGGTGAAGACCGCTGCCGAGACCTTCGTGCCGAATCCGAAGCTGGACGTGGCCAAGGTGCTCAGTCAGCTCGGCACCGGCGAAGCACTGGTCTCCACGCTGCAGGACAAGGGCGTGCCGATGCCGGTGCAGCAGACGATGATCGCACCACCGCGCTGCCGGATGGGGCCGATCACCGAGGCCGAGCGCGCCCAGGTGCGTGCCGGCAGCCCGGTCGGCAGCCGCTACGACACCGCGATCAACCGCGAATCGGCCGCCGAGCTGCTGGCCCAGCGTGCGCAGAAAACAGTCGAGCAGGCGCAGGCTCCCGCCGCCCGCAGCCGCGAGCAGGACGAAGCGCAGGAAGGCGGTTTCGGCCAGGCGATCAAGGATGCGATCTTCGGCACCAAGCGCCGCCAGGGCATGATCGAGACCATGGCCAAGCAGACCACGCGTACCGTTGGCACCAAGCTGGGCAACCAGATCGTGCGTGGCCTGCTGGGCGGCATCTTCGGCGGCAAACGCTGACCTGCCCTCCCGGGGTCGGAGGCCTTTCCTGTGGAAAGGACCCGGCCCCATCGTTCCCCTGAAAAGAAGTTGCACCACATGTCGCGTTGGCGTCCCCCTGCAGAAAAGAGTACCGCCCTGATCACCGCCTCCGGCCACGCCCGGTTGAAGGCCGAACTGGATGAGCTGTGGCGTGTGCGCCGCCCGGAGGTGGTGAAGGCGCTGGCCGCTGCTGCAGCGGAAGGCGATCGTTCGGAAAACGCCGAGTACACCTATCGCAAGAAGCAGCTGGGTGAAATCGACCGCCGCGTGCGCTACCTGACCAAGCGGCTGGAATCGCTGCGCGTGGTCGACACCACGCCGACCGATCCGCAGGCGGTGTTCTTCGGTGCGTGGGTGGAACTGGAGAACGTGGACAGTGGCAGCACCAGCCGCTATCGCATCGTCGGCCCGGATGAGACCGACGCAGGCCTGGGTTGGATCAGCATCGATTCGCCGCTGGCACGTGCACTGCTGAAGAAGCGGCTGGATGATGAATTCTCGGTGGAGCTGCCCGGCGGCCAGTTCACCTTTGCGGTAATCGGGGTGGAATACGAGCCGTTGTAGAGTCGACTGTCAGTCGACTACCACGCGAAGCGCGGCACAAACCTCCGCAGCCGGACGGCAAACGCACCGCGATCCTCAATCGCGGTTGATGACTCGCCGAAGCCATCTGTCAGGCGTTCACGGCCTCGGAACGAAGAGCAGTCGACTGACAGTCGACTCTACATAGCCCCGTGCAACGGCGGCGGATACTGGCGGCCGGCACGCAACGGGCGGAAGTACTCGGCATCTGCATAGAAGTCGGCGTCCTGTCTCTCGTGCCAGCCCGGAACTCCAGCCAACGGCAGCGGACGCAACTGCAGGGGATCGGTCACTGCCCTGCCTTCGGCAATGGCCGCGGTCACCGCGTCAACACAGGTGTCATCGGCTCTGCCGTGCACCACCACGCACTTGCCCACCAGCCGGCGGCCCGGCAGCAGCGCCTGCTCCATCAGCGCGTGCCCGAATACCGCAGCGATGGCGATGTCGCCGCTCAGCCAGTGTCTCGATTCGAACAGCGCACACCAGTCGTGCACATCCCAGGCAGCCAGCAGCGTGTGATCGCGCACACGCACGATCACGCCGGTTTCGTCGAACTGGGTCAGTGCCGCCTGCGCGCGGTTGCGCTGACCCGGCGGCATCGCCTCGACATGCCGGCACTGCTGCGCATTGAGCGCCTGCTTGAGCTGCGGGTAGTGGGCCCACACCAGTGCGTTGAACAGGTCATGCCAGTTGTCGGCGCGGGTGGCGATGCGGCCCTGTGCGATGCGGGCTTCGTAGTGCAGGCCGTCGGCCAGCAGCGTGGCATCCTGCTCGACCAGCTGCTTGCCGGGCAGCGCGAGGCGTGCCTCGAGCGCTGCAATGGACGGCCACTCCGGGCCTTCCAACAGATCACGAACGTCGCGCAATCCGGCAAACACCGGGTGCGCGAACACCTGTGGATCGACCGCCGCACGCGGCGGCGGTACGAAGCGGCGGACGCCGCCCCCGTCACCGGCGGCGGTCGTCGCCGCAGTCACAGCATCTTGAGATCGAATGCCGGGCGGGTGGCGGCCGGCAGCGCGTCACCGTACAGGTCGTGCTCGTCGCTCTCGGTGATGTCCACGTCGACGAACTCACCCACGCGCAACGGCACCTGGTCGGCATTCTGGATGTGCACCAGGCCATCGATCTCCGGGGCATCGGCCTTGGAACGGGCCACCGCGATATCGCCTTCGATGGCGTCGACCAGGCACTGCTGCACGGTGCCGATCTTGGCCTCCAGGCGCGCAGCGGAAATCTGCGCCTGCTTTTCCATGAAACGGGCCAAGCGCTCCTGCTTCACTTCCTCCGGAACCGCATCCGGCAGGTCGTTGGCGGTGGCACCCTCGACCGGCGAATAGGCGAACGCGCCGACGCGGTCCAGCTGCGCTTCGTCGAGGAACGACAGCAGCTCTTCAAATTCGGCCTCGGTCTCGCCGGGGAAGCCGACGATGAAGGTGGAACGCACGGTGATGTCCGGCGCGATACGGCGCCAGTTCTGCACGCGCTCCAGGGTCTTCTCGACCGCGCCGGGGCGCTTCATCAGGCGCAGGATGCGCGGGCTGGCATGCTGGAACGGGATGTCCAGGTACGGCAGGATGCGGTTTTCGGCCATCAGCGGCACCACCTCGTCCACGTGCGGGTACGGGTAGACGTAGTGCATGCGCACCCACGCATCCAGCTCGGACAGGCCTTCGCACAGCGCCTTCAGGCGGGTCTGGTAGGCCTTGTCGCGCCACATCTTCTCGGCGTACTTCACGTCCACGCCGTAGGCCGAGGTGTCCTGCGAAACCACCAGCAGCTCGCGCACGCCACCACGCACCAGGCGCTCGGCTTCACGCAGCACTTCATCCACCGGGCGCGAGACCAGCTTGCCGCGCATCGACGGAATGATGCAGAAGCTGCACTTGTGGTTGCAGCCCTCGGAAATCTTCAGGTAGGCAAAGTGACGCGGGGTCAGCTTGATACCGTAGTCGGGCACCAGGTCCACGAACGGATCGTGCTTGGGCGGCAGCGCTTCATGCACCGCTTCCATCACGCTCTGGTAGTCCTGCGGGCCGGACACCGCAAGCACGTTGGGGTACGCCTCGCGGATCTGCTCCGGGCGCTTGCCCAGGCAGCCGGTGACGATGACCTTGCCGTTCTGGTTCATCGCCTCGCCGATCGCGTCCAGCGACTCGGTCACCGCCGAATCGATGAAGCCGCAGGTGTTGACCACCACCACGTCGGCCGAATCGTAGGACGGCACGATGTCGTAGCCTTCCGAGCGGAGCTGGGTAAGGATGCGTTCGGAATCGACAAGGGCCTTCGGGCAGCCAAGGCTGACGAAGCCGACTTTGGGGTTCAGCTGGGACATGGAATCGCGGGACTCTGGGGGCCTGGGCCCCTGCCGGCATGGCAGGGGTACCTGGGGGCCGCGGCCTGAA
>NZ_JASJSQ010000005.1:46727-112180 GCF_030236855.1 Stenotrophomonas maltophilia group sp. Smal13 | reverse complement strand
CTGTTCTTCTTCGGCCTGCTCGGGCTGATGATCTACGGGGTGATGAAATCGGGCGATCCGCAGCGCGACGTGCTGCCATCGGCGCTGATCGACAAGCCGGCGCCGGCGTTCGCGCTGCCGGTGCTGCACGACCCGGAAATGATCGTGCACAGCGACGAACTGCGCGGCGCGCCTTACCTGTTGAACGTGTGGGGCAGCTGGTGCGCGGCCTGCCGCGAGGAACACCCGGTGCTGACCCGTTTCGCCGAGAGCAAGCGCGTGCGCGTGATCGGCTACAACTGGAAGGATGAACCGACCGATGCCCTGCATTGGCTGGAACAGCTGGGCAACCCGTTCATGGTCGTGCTCAGCGACGTGGAAGGCCGCACCGCGATCGACTGGGGCGTGACCGCCGCACCGGAGACCTTCCTGGTCGATGGCAGCGGCGTCGTGCGCTGGAAGTACAGCGGTGCGATGACCCAGCGCGTGGTCGACGAGAAGCTGATCCCGGCACTGGAGAAGATCGAGAAGGCCCAGGGCAATGCCGGCAGCACGCTGCACACGGCGCCCTGAGCCCATGCGCTGGCTGCTGGCATTGCTGCTCCTGATGCTGCCGTTGGCCGCGCTGGCCCAGCAGCCGCTGCACGACCCGCAGCCGCTGCAGTTCCGCAATGGCGCCGAGGAACGCCGCTTCCACGATCTGGCCGCGCAGCTGCGCTGCGTGCAGTGCCAGAATCAGTCGTTGGCCGACTCGAACGCGCAGATCGCGCAGGACCTGCGCCGCGAGGTGCTGCAGCTGATGCAGCAGGGCCGCGACGACGCACAGATCAAGCAGTTCCTGGTCGCGCGCTACGGTGAGTTCGTGCTCTATCAACCGCCTCTGCAGCCGGGCACCTGGCTGCTGTGGGGCGGTCCGCTGCTGGTGCTGGGCGCCGGCGCGCTGGTGGTACTGGGCATCGTCCGCCGCCGTGGCCGCACGGTTGCTGCCGCCCCCGCCAGCAAGACCGATGAAGGAGACGGATGGTGAGCCATTGGCTGCCGATGCTGGCTGGACTGGTGGCCGCACTGATGGCGGCGCTGGTGCTGTGGCCGCTGCGCCACCACGGTCGCCGCGGTTTCGTGGTGGGCGTGCTCGCGCTGGGCGTGGCCGGTGCCTGCCTGTATCTGCTGGTTGGTGATCCGCGCGCAGCACAGGTACAACCAACCCCGTCGGTAGCCACGCTGCGCGATGGCGTGCAGGCCCTGCAGGATGCACTGAAGCGAGACCCGCAGCGAGCCGATGGCTGGACGCTGCTGGGCCGGTCGCAGGCCGAACTGGGCAACGCCGCAGCCGCCGCGGACGCCTTCGCGCGTGCCGCCGCTCTCGCCCCGGAAGACCCCGGCGTGCTGGTGGAAGCCGCGCAGGCACGTGCGCAGGCCGATGCCGGCAAGCAGTTCGATGACACCGCGATGGCCTGGTTGCAGCAGGCCCGTGCACAGGCACCCGATGCCGAGCGCGCCAGCTGGCTGCTGGGCATCGCCCTGCGCCAACGCGGAAAGAACGCCGAGGCTGCCGACGTCTGGAGCGGCCTGCTGCCACGGCTTGAGCCCGGCGCCGCGCAGGCGCTGCAGGCGCAGATCGCCATCGCCCGCGAAGCCGCCGGCCAGGCGCCCGATGCTGCCGCTGCGGCGCCACCGGCGCTGCTGCAGGTGCGCGTGCAACTGCCTGCGCTGAACAACGCCGAGTGGCCCGCCAGCACCCAGGTATTCGTGCTGGCCCGCGCCGTGGGTGGACCGCCGATGCCGGTGGCCGCACGCAAGCTGCCTCTGGCCGGTTTCCCGGCCACGGTCGGGCTGGGCGACGCAGACAGCCCGATGCCGACCGCACCGTTGTCCGCGCATCGCGAAGTGGAAGTGCTGGCACGCATCTCGCGCAGCGGCAGTGCCAACCGCGGCGAGGACGATCTGCAGAGCGTGCCGGTGAAGGTGAGCCTGCCGCATGAAGGCGTGGTGGAGCTGCGGTTCCCGTAGTGCCGGCCGCTGGCGGGCAACCACGCGGGCGCATCCAGATTCATGAGGTTGCCGGCCAGCGGGCGGCACTACCGGGTGCATCGCCGATGGAAACCAGCGTGTCGCCAGCTCCACATGCGGCCCCGCTAGAATGACTGCATGACCGAATTCATCCCGCCCGGCACCCACTTCCACGCCCTGCCCTCGCCGTTCCCGTTCAAGCGCGGTGGCGCCCTGCACGGCGCACGCGTGGCCTACGAAACCTGGGGAACGCTGGCCGCCAACGCCAGCAACGCGATCCTGATCGTGACCGGCCTGTCGCCGGACGCGCATGCAGCGGCCAACGAGGCCAACCCGGCACCGGGCTGGTGGGAAGGCATGGTCGGCCCCGGCAAGCCGATCGATACCGACCGCTGGTTCGTGGTATGCGTGAATTCGCTGGGCAGCTGCAAGGGCTCGACCGGTCCCGCCTCGCTCAACCCGGCCACGGGCCAACCGTATCGCCTCGACTTCCCCGAGCTGTCGATCGAAGACGGCGCACGCGCCGCCATCGAAGTCGTGCGTGCCCTTGGCATCGAACAGCTGGCCTGCGTGGTCGGCAATTCAATGGGCGGCATGACCGCACTCGCGGTACTGATGCTGCACCCGGGCATTGCGCGCAGCCACGTCAACATTTCCGGCAGTGCGCAGGCACTGCCGTTCTCGATCGCGATCCGTTCGCTGCAGCGCGAGGCGATCCGCCTTGATCCACGCTGGAATGGCGGCCACTACGACGATGCCGAGTATCCCGAGTCCGGCATGCGCATGGCGCGCAAGCTGGGCGTGATCACCTACCGTTCGGCCCTGGAATGGGATGGGCGCTTCGGCCGCGTGCGGCTGGATTCGGACCAGGCCGACGACGATCCGTTCGGCCTCGAATTCCAGGTGGAAAGCTATCTGGAAGGCCATGCACGGCGCTTCGTGCGCTTCTTCGATCCGAACTGCTATCTGTACCTGAGCCGTTCGATGGACTGGTTCGACCTGGCTGAGTATGCCGACGGCGACGTGCTGGCCGGGCTGGCGAAGGTCCGGGTGGAGAAGGCGCTGGCGATCGGCGCCAACACCGACATCCTGTTCCCGGTGCAGCAGCAGCAACAGGTCGCCGACGGCCTGCGCGCCGGCGGTGCCGATGCGCGCTTCATCGGTCTGGAGTCGCCGCAGGGCCATGACGCCTTCCTCGTCGATTTCGAGCGTTTCGGCCCGGCCGTGCGCGGCTTCCTCGACGCGCTGTAAGTGGCATGGCGGCGTAACCTCGCGCTGGCCGCATTCGGTGCGTTGATCGCACTGACGGTCAGCGGCGTGCTGCCGCTGTGGCTGGGCGGTTGGTGCCTGCTCGCCAGCGCGGGGTCGTTCGGCCTGTACGGCCACGACAAGCGCGCGGCGCAGCGAAAGCAGTGGCGTGTTCCCGAGCGCACACTGCAGTTGCTGGCCTTTGCCGGCGGTTGGCCGGGCGCGCTGCTGGGCCAGGCGCTGTTCCGCCACAAGCATCGCAAAGCCGAATTCCAGTGGGTGTTCTGGCTGTGCGTGCTGGCCAACGTGGCCTCGATCGCGGTGATGCTGCGCGAGTTCTCGCGGTAACCCTTCGAATGGGTAGTGCCGGCCGCTGGCCGGCAATTCCGTATCCGTATCAAGCGCCATGAGGTTGCCGGCCAGCGGCCGGCACTACCATTCACGCTTCGCGCACCAGAACCCCATCACGCAACCGGTACTGCGCATCCACCACGCCGTCGGGCAGGTCGTCGTGGGTGATCATCAGCAGGCTGCGCCCGTCCAGCAACCCGGAGAGGTCCTGCAGCAACGCACGTGCGGTATCCACATCCAGGCCTTCGGTCGGTTCGTCCAGCAGCAGGATCGGCGCATTGCGCAGCAGCGCGCGCGCCAGCGCCAGGCGTCGTGCCTGGCCGGCCGACATCGTCGCGCCGTTCTCGCCCACCCAGGTCTGCAGGCCACCGTTGCGCTCGGCCCACTCGCCCAGGCGCACGCGACGCAGCACCGCCCACAACGCTGCGTCACTGGCATCGGGATCACCCAATCGCAGGTTCTCGGCCACGCTGCCGGCAAACACCGGCGCGTTCTGCGGCAGCCACGCCAGTTGCCGGTGCCAGTCGCCCTGGGCGAAATCACGCAGGTCGCGGCCCCCGTAGGTCAACCGTCCCTGTTGCGGATCCCATAGCCGCAGCAGCAGGCTCGACAGGGTGGTCTTGCCACTGCCGCTGTCGCCGCGAATCGCGATCCGCTCGCCCGGCGCCAGGGTCAGCTGCAGGCCGGACAACACCGGCCGCGCCGCACCGGGCCACTGGAAGTGCACGTCATCCCAATGCACGCGCGCGGCCTGCGGCACCGCCTGCGGCGCCTGCGGGTCCTCCACCGTCGGCGGTTGCTCGACGATGGCCTGCAGGCGATCGGCGGCGATGCGCCCGGACTGCAGCGACTGCCAGGCCAGGCCCATGCCGGCCCACAGTTCGATCAGTGCCACGGTGAGGAACACCAGACCCGCCGCCATTTCCGGCGCGATGCGCTGCTGTTCTGCCGCATGCAGGGCCAACGCCAGCATCGCCACCAGGCCCAGCCCGGCGACCAGGCCATGCAGGGTCGAGGCCGCGATCAGGCGCCAGCGCCGACGACGATCCCGCGAAGCCAGCTGCTTGGCCGCCACGCGCACCTTCAACTGCCACGCTGCATCGGCATGCAACGCGGCCAGATCACCCGCGCCCTCCAGTCCTTCGAAGGCTGCGGTACGCAGGGCAGCACGATGCGCGGCACGGTCGGCCTCCTCATCGTCGCGACCACGCACGCCCAGCCACGGCACACCGAAGGCGATCAGCAACGCCAGCACCGCCAGCAGTACCGCCGCAGACGGCAGGATCACAGCGGCCGAGGCGATCGCCACCAGTGACAGCGCACCCAGCGCCACCAGCGGCCCGATCGCACGCACCAGCAGGCCATCCACCTCATTGATGTCACCCAGCAGGCGTGCCAGCAGTTCGCCGGTACGCGTGGCCCCCAGCCGAGCCGGTGCCAGTGGCAGCGCGCGGCGGAAGAACCACACGCGCAGGTCGCGGGCGATGCGCAGGGTGGCATCGTGGCCGACCAGCTTTTCGAAGTAACGCGACACGATGCGCGCCATGGTCAGGCCGCGGATGCCGGCCGACGGCGAAAAGAAGTTGAAGCCCTGCGCCAGCCCGGCCGCACCGGCCAGCGCAGCGGCGGTCAGGAAGCCACCGGACAGGCCCAGCAGGGCGGTGCCGGCCAGCATCGTGATCCACAGCAGCAGCACGGTCAGCAGCAGACGCGGGCGATGGCGCAGGAACACCGCGCGCAGCGAATCAGGCGAACGGCTCATGCGCGCACCGCCTGTGCCGGCTCGACCAGGCGGCCTTCCGGCAACAGCAGGCAACGGTCAGCCCACGCGATCACCGCAGGGCTGTGGGTGGCGACCACCACGGTACGTCCACGTGCATAGGCGGCCAGGCTGCGCAGCAGCGCGGCTTCGGTATCGGCATCGAGGAACGCAGTGGGTTCGTCCAGCAGCAGCACCTGCGGGTCGCGCAGCAGCAGGCGGGCCAGGCCGATGCGGCGTGCTTCACCACCGGACAGGCCGAAGCCGCGCTCGCCGATCACGGTATCCAGCCCCTGCGGCAGGCGCTGCGCGAACTGCAGCACCTGCGAGGCCTCGGCCACTGCGCGCAACCGCGCATCGCTGGCACCGGGATCGGCCAGGCGCAGGTTGTCGGAGATGCTGCCGTGGAAGAGGTACGGCCGCTGGCTGGCATAGGCCACCTGCACGCCGGGACGCAGCTGCAGCTTGCCGGCACGCGGCGGCAACCATCCGGCCAGTGCTTCCAGCAGCGTGCTCTTGCCGGATCCGCTGGGGCCGACCAGGGCCAGGCGCTGGCCCGGTTCCAGCAGCACATCCAGATTCTGCAGCACGTCGTGCGGCGCGCCCAACGGGCGCAGCACCAGGCCTTGCGCCTGCAGCGGCGGCAATGCGGCCTCGGCCGGCTCCACCGCCAGCGGCGCGATCTCGTTCTCGATCAGGCCCTGCTCATCGGGCAGCGACTGCAGCAGGCGCTCCACCTCGGCGGCGGCAGCCAGTGCGTTGGCACGATCGTGGTAGTGCGCGGCCAGACGCCGCAGCGGCGCGTAGAACTCCGGCGCCAGCAGCAGGCAGAACAGCCCAGCGCCCAGCGTCGGCACTGCTGCATGCAGCGTCATCAGGCCCAGATAACTCAGGCCCAGGTACAGCGCAACCATCGCCACGCTCACCGAGGCGAAGAATTCCAGGACCGTGGACGACAGGAAGGCGATCCGCAGCACCTTCATCGTACGCACGCGCACGCCTTCGGCAGCGGCCGCGATGCCGTCCAGTTCGGCCTCGCCGCGGCCATACAGGCGCAGCAGGCCCAGACCCTTGATGCGGTCGGCGAAGTGGCCGCTCATCCGCGCCAGCTCGCCCAGCTGCGCACGGCCGGCGGCTTCAGCGCCCCAGCCCACCAGCATCATGAAGAACGGCACCAGCGGTGCGGTGAACAGCAGGATCAGCGCCACCACCCAATCCACCCAGGCCACTGCGGCCAGGATCAGCAGTGGCACCACCACCACTTCGGTGCGCACCGGCAGGAAGCCGCTGTAATAGCTCTCGATCGCATCACCGTGATGCAGCATCAGTTCGCCCAGCTCGCCGGTGCGGCGCTGGCGCAGCCACAGCGGCCCATGCCCAAGCAGGCGCGCGAACACACGCTCGCGCAGCGCCAACCGCGCGGCATCGGCCACATCACCGGCAGCCGCCTGGGTGGCGCTGCCCAGCAGCGTGCGCAGCACCAGGATCACCGCCAGCCCAGCGAGCACCGGTAGGCCCGACGCCAGCGGCGCGCGTTCCACCAGCACCTGCTGCACCAGCCAGGCGATGGCAGCGGCCTGGCCGATCAGCAGCGCCCCGGACAGGCTGATGCACAGCGCCGCCAGCCGCTGGCGACCTCGAGCGGAGCGCGCAAGATCGGCCAGCCAGGCGGTGCGGGCACGCCGCTGGCGGGTCGTTTCGGCTTCCGGGGAAAGGCCGTCTGGGGTCGTTTCGGCAGCGCTCAAGGGGTCTTCACGGGTAACAGGGGAGACACGGCATTGTAGGCGCAGGCAACAGCCTCCCCCTGCGGCCGGCGGTCGCAGTCTTCATCGGGTTGGCATACGATCCTCCTGAATACCCATTCATACATTGATCTGGATCAAGGCTGTTTGAAGTAGTCGGTCACATCATTCACCCCGTAGACCACCCTTCCCGCCACCTGCAACGGCACTATCCAACGAGGTAGCCAGGCCATGATTGATCAGACAGTCGTAGAACTGTCGCGGCTGCAATTCGCTCTGACCGCGATGTACCACTTCCTATTCGTCCCGCTCACGCTTGGCCTGTCCTTCATGGTGGCCATCATGGAGAGCGTGTACGTGATGACCCGCAAGCAGGTCTGGCGGCAGATGACCCTGTTCTGGGGCACCCTGTTCGGCATCAACTTCGCCATCGGCGTGGCCACCGGCCTGGTGATGGAGTTCCAGTTCGGCATGAACTGGTCGTACTACAGCCACTACGTGGGCGACATCTTCGGTGCGCCGCTGGCCATCGAAGGCCTGATGGCGTTCTTCCTGGAAGCGACCTTCATCGGCCTGTTCTTCTTCGGCTGGAAGCGCCTGAGCCCGGTCAAGCACCTCACTGTGACCTGGCTGATGGCGCTGGGCACCAACCTGTCGGCGGTGTGGATCCTGATCGCCAACGGCTGGATGCAGAACCCGACCGGTGCGGTGTTCAACCCGGAAACGATGCGCATGGAAGTGGTCGACTTCGCTGCGGTTCTGCTGAACCCGGTGGCCCAGGCCAAGTTCGTGCACACCGTCAGTGCCGGCTACGTGACCGGTGCGATCTTCGTGATGTCGATCAGCGCCCTGTACCTGCTGCGCAACAAGCATCGGGACATGGCCCGCCGTTCGTTCGCGGTGGCCGCAGCCTTCGGCCTGCTGTCCTCGCTGTCGGTGGTGGTGCTGGGTGACGAGAGTGGTTACGCCGCCAGCGAACACCAGAAGATGAAGCTGGCCGCGATCGAAGCAATGTGGGAAACCGAGCGTGCACCGGCCGACTTCACCGCCTTCGGCATTCCCAACCAGGACACCCACCAGAACGACTACGCGGTGAAGATCCCGTACCTGATGGGCCTGATCGCCACCCGTTCGCTGGACCAGCCGATCCCGGGCATCCTGGAACTGGTGGAGCGTGCCGAGCACCGTATCCGCGGCGGCCAGATCGCCTATGGCGCACTGGAACGCGTGAAGAAGAACCGGAACGACCTCGAAGCACGCGAGATGTTCGATCGCCACTGGCAGGATCTCGGCCACGGCCTGCTGCTGAAGCGCTACCGCGAAGACATCCTCAACGCGACGCCGGAGGAAATCTCCAAGGCCGCGATGGATACCGTCCCGCGCGTGGCCCCGCTGTTCTGGACCTTCCGCATCATGGCGGGCCTGGGCTTCTACCTGATCGCCTTCTTCGCACTGGCGTTCTACTTCTCGTGCCGCAACAACTTCCAGGACAAGCGCTGGTTCCTGAAGCTGGCCGTGTGGTCGCTGCCGGCACCGTGGATCGCGATCGAGTGCGGTTGGTTCGTCGCCGAGTACGGCCGCCAGCCGTGGGCGGTGGATGGTGTGCTGCCCACCTTCTACGCGGCATCGGGCCTGGCACTGCATGAAATCCTGACCACGCTGGCGGTGTTCACCAGCTTGTACACGGTGCTGCTGATCATCGAGATCAAGCTGATGCTGAAGGCGGTCCGCAAGGGTCCGGACGACATCCTGCCCTCGCTGCAGGCCGATATCCGCCCCGCTTCCCCCAATGCAGTCGCCCCCGGCCAGGCCTGAGGCAGGAGAATCCAGATGGAATTCATTGCACTTGATTACACCACGCTCCGCGTGATCTGGTGGCTGCTGCTCGGCATCCTGCTGATCGGCTGGGCCGTGATGGATGGTTTCGATCTTGGTGTCGGCACACTGCTGCCGTTCGTGGCCAAGACCGATGAAGAACGCCGGCTGGTGATCAACACCGTCGGCCCGGTGTGGGAAGGCAACCAGGTCTGGCTGGTGCTGGGTGGTGGCGCGATCTTCGCCGCATGGCCGCCGCTGTATGCGGTCAGCTTCTCCGGCTTCTACCTGGCGGTGTTTGCGATGCTGTTCGGGCTGATCCTGCGCCCGGTCGGCTTCAAGTACCGTAGCAAGCTGCCGTCCAAGCGCTGGCGCGACAACTGGGACCGCGTGCTGTTCATCGGCGGCCTGCTGCCGGGCCTGATTGCCGGCGTCGCCGTGGGCAACGTGCTGCTGGGTGTGCCGTTCCACTTCGATGACACCCTGCGCGTGACCTACACCGGTTCGTTCTTCGGCCTGCTCACCCCGTTCGCGCTCATCGCCGGCCTGATCAGCGTGGCCATGCTGGTTTCGCATGGTGCGGCCATGCTGGTGATCAAGACCGACGGCCCGGTGGCCGAACGTGCCGCACGTTACGGCAGCGTCGCCGCCATCATCAGCTTCGTGCTGTTCGCTGTCGCCGGTGCCTGGGTGGCCTTCGGCCTGCCGGGTTACCAGATCACCTCGCAGGTGGTCACCGATGGCCCGACCAATCCGCTGCTGAAGACCGCCGAACTGGGCACGGCCGCCGGTGGCTGGCTGCGCAACTACAGCTCCATGCCGGCGACGCTGGTGTTCCCGGTGCTGGGCCTGCTGGGCGCACTGGCCAGCGCGGTACTGCTGCGCGCACGTCGTGGTGGCCTGGCCTTCATCGCCTCGGGCGCCTCGATCGCCGGCATCATCCTGACCGTCGGCTTTGCGATCTTCCCGTTCCTGCTGCCGTCCTCCAGCCAGCCCACCTCCAGCCTGACTGTCTGGGACAGCTCGTCCAGCCATCTGACGCTGTGGGTCATGCTGCTGGCTACGGCCATCTTCCTGCCGATCATCATCGCTTACACCACCTGGGTGTACCGCGTACTGAAGGGCAAGACGACGGTCGAGGAAATGGGCGACAACCCCAACGCTTACTGATTGCCGGTGTGCCGGCCTACGGTCGGCACATCCCTTGAACATAGGAGATTGACCATGTGGTATTTCGCCTGGATTCTCGGTGCCGGACTGGCCTCGGTCGTGGCCATCCTCAACGGGATGTGGTTCGAAGCGCGCGAAAGCGCCCGCACCGACAACGACGTGCATTGAAACTGTAAAAAAGGGTTGCCGACAGGGCCTTCACACGGTATCTTAGGCGGCTCCTTCGGGGTGTAGCTCAGTCTGGTAGAGCGCTACGTTCGGGACGTAGAGGTCGCAGGTTCGAATCCTGTCTCCCCGACCACTCAAGTGGTCGCATTGAAGCCTGGTGAAGTCGTCCAGGCTTTTTTGTTCCCTGAAGTGGCACTGCTTCGGCAGTGTGAAGAAAACAGCATTCACCCCTTGCCGCCATCGGGGTGAATCGCTAGAATAGGCGGCTCCCTTCGGGGTGTAGCTCAGTCTGGTAGAGCGCTACGTTCGGGACGTAGAGGTCGCAGGTTCGAATCCTGTCTCCCCGACCACTTCGGTGGTCACCAAGAAGCCTGGAAGACATCACTGTCCTCCGGGTTTTTTTGTATCAAGCGCCAGGCCGCCCGCGTGACGGGACCTTGCCGCGCAGCGCACGTACAATGGCCGCGCTGCCGGCCCTCCTGCAGCCCCCACCCCCACCTGCCGCTTCGGCGTAGACCGATGCCGGCGCTGCATGCCGTTGCTGCGGCGTGCGACACCTGCAAGGACCACCGATGAGTTCCTCCCCTTCCGATTCGCCGTCGCTGCTGCACGGCCGTGTCCTCGCGTTTGCCGCGATCCTGCTGGCAGCGGTCAACCTGCGCACTGCGGTCACCTCGATCACCCCGCTGCTGGACGTGCTCGGCCAGCAGTTCGGCTTCGGCACCACCATGACCGGCGTGCTGGGCATGCTGCCGACTGCCTCGTTCGCGCTGTTCGGCGTGGCCACGCCGGCATTGGCGCGGCGCCTGGGCCTGGAACGCACCACGCTGCTGGCGATGGTGATGGCGATGGCCGGCCTGCTGCTGCGTTCCAGCGCCGGCAACGTCGGCACGCTGCTGCTCGGTTCGGTGGTTGCACTGGCCGGCATGGGCATCGGCAACGTGGTGGTGCCGCCGCTGGTGAAGCGCTATTTCGCCAACAAGGTTGGCACCATGAGCACGCTGTACATCAGCGTGCTGCAGCTGGGCACGATGCTGCCGGCGCTGCTGGCAGTGCCGGTGGCGAATGCTGCGGGCTGGCGCGTGTCGCTGGGCATGTGGGCGCTGCTGGCGCTGGCCGCCGCCCTGCCGTGGCTGCTGCTGGCCAGGCGCGCACCGAAGCCGCAGGCCGACGCCACCGATCCCACCGCACAGCCGCACGGCAAGGTCTGGCGCACGTCGCTGGGCTGGAGCATGACGCTCATGTTCGGCATGACCTCGCTGATGACCTATTCGATGTTCACCTGGCTGCCGCGCATCGTGGTCGAGGCCGGTGGCACGCCCGCGTTCGGCGGCGTGATGGTCGCCGTGTTCTCGGCACTGGGCCTGCTGCCGTCGCTGGTCATTCCGTCGATGGCGGTGCGCCTGCAGAACCCGTTCCCGCTGGTGCTGATCGGTTTCTTCTCGTTCGTGATCGCCTTCACCGGCCTGCTTGTGGCCCCGATGAAGGCGCCGCTGCTGTGGGCCTGCCTGCTCGGCGTCGGTCCGTCCACCTTCCCGCTGGCGCTGACCCTGATCAACCTGCGCACCCGCACCCCCACCGGCTCGGCCGCGCTGTCCGGGTTCATGCAGGGCGTGGGCTACAGCTTCAGCTGCCTGGGGCCGTTCCTGGTCGGCTGGCTGCACACCGTCAGCGACGGCTGGACGATCCCATTCAGCTTCCTGTTCGGCTGCGCCACCCTGATGCTGTGCGCCTCCTGGGTGGCCTGCAAGCCGCGCAAGCTGGAAGACCTCTGGTAAGCCACGTGGGGCCTCGCAACCGGCCCCACCTACCGCTCGTCAGCCCGTCTGCGCATTTTGACGCCGGGCTGACAATTCCGGGCGGATAGTGCCCACGAATGCCCATCCTTGCCGCGTGCCGGCATCGGGCATGGGGGCGGCAGCGCCGCCCAGGCCACCACTCGGTGTGCGGGGGACTCTCGTTTCAGACAAGACATTGCAGGTCGCTGTCCTGGTTTCGCCCATCCCTGCTGGATGGGAGTTCGCGAGGGGAGTGACGCAGGCCACGGCCATCCCAAAATCTGGCATGTGATGTGCGTCACATTTTTCAGGTTGTCTGGTTCGGAAGCCAAGGGGGTCCCCAATGGTTGTCCACCGCCGGCTGGCGCTCTGCGTCGGCCTTGCCTGTACCGCCCTGGCCTGGGCCAGCAGCGCTGCCCCGCCTGACCGCGAGGCGGCCCTGGCCGAGATCGGCCGCTACCGCGACCAGGCCCGTTGGCTGGATGCGCTCGGCGCGATCGAGCGCGCCAGCCAGCAGCAGCCCAACGACGACCTGCTGTTCAAGCTGCGCGTCCTGACCCTGGGCGACATCGGCAATGCCTGGCGCGCCTGGGAGCTGTACCAGCAGCGCCCGCAACTGTTCGACGCTGCTCAGAAGCAACGCATCGAAGGCGACTACCTGGCCAAGCTGGTGGTCTGGAGCCTGGCCTACAGCAGCAGCGAAGACAGCCGGCTGGAAGAAGCCGAATCGACCCTGGCGCGCATGCAGCGCTATCTGGGCAGCGAAGGCACCCCACCTGTGCAGGCGCCATTGCGCATCCGCATGGACCGGCTGATCCTGCTCAACCGGCTGGGCCGCCATGCGCAGGTGCGAGAGGAAGCCCGCGCACTGCAGGCTGAAGGCCATGCCCTGCCCGACTATGTTCTGCCTGCGGTCGGCGATTCGCTGATGGGCACGCTGCATCCGGAAGAAGCCATTCCGGTGCTGCAGGCGGCCGTCGCAGGCGATCCGACGCGCGACGCCTCGCATTCGGAACTGGCTTACGCCTACCTGGAAAGCGAGCAGCAGGAAAAGGCCGTCGACCTGCTGCAGGCGTGGCGCGACAAGGAACCTGCCTGGCGCTGGAGCAACGGCAAGTCGCCGTATCCAAACTGGTCGCGCTACGAAGCCGACCTCAACCTGGCGATGGTGCGCGCCTACAGCGGTGACCTGCCCACCGCGCAGCGCGATCTGGAATCGATGGTCGACATCGCACCGGGCAACGGCGGCCTGCAGAGCGCGCTGGGCAGCGTGTACATGATGCGCGGCTGGCCACGCAGGGCGCTGCAACGGCAACAGATGGCGCATGCGCTGGACCCGCGCGACATCGAGCCACGGCTGGGCATGCAGGAAGCCTACGTCGCCCTGCAGCGCGATGACCTGGCGCGACCGCTGCACGACGATCTGGTCGCGCGCTACCCCACCCAGCCCGCCGTCGAACGCATGGACCAGGCCTGGCGCGCGCACCGCGGTTGGCAGCTGAAGGCATGGACCGACATCGGACGCAGTTCCGGCGGTGGTGGCACCTCGCCACTGGGCAACGACGACCGCCGCTATGGCATGGAAGTCCAGACACCCGTACTCGACGATCGCTGGCGGCTGTTCGCCTTCGCCGACCGGCGCTCGGTCGATTTCCAGGACCAGCGCATCGACCCGCTGTGGCTGGGCGCGGGCGTACGCTACCGATTCGGCCGTCTGGATGCGGAAGCTGCAGTGCTGCGCGCCAACGACCACATCGGTGATACCGGCCTGCGCGTCGGCGCGGGCTGGCAGTTCAACGACCACTGGCATGCCGGACTGACCGCCGCACGCAATGATCCGGATGCATCAATGCAGGCGCGCGTGGCCGGCATCACTGCCGACAGCGTCAGCGCGCAGGTCGACTACCGGCGCAGCGAACGCACGCACTGGATGTTCGGCGCCAGCCGCTTCCGCTACGACGATGGCAACCATCGCGAACTGTTCAGCACCCGCGTCGAGCAGCGGCTGCTGACACGCCCACGGTGGCTGATCGATGGCCTGGGCAGTGCATACACCAGTCGCGGCAGCCGCGATGATGCTCCCTACTTCAACCCGAAGCGTGATCGCATGGTCGAGATCGGCCTGCGCATCGACCAGCAGCTGTGGCGCCACTACGAACGCCACTTCCGCCACCGGCTGACCGTCTCGCTGGGCGATTACTGGCAGGACGGCTTCGGCAGTGCACTGGTGCCGTCGGTGTCATACATGCACGAGTGGCAGCTGGGCCAGGGCCGCGTGTTCGAGTATGGCGTGCGCTGGTCGCGGCCGGTCTACGACGGCCATCGCGAACGCCATATCGGCTTCGAAGCCGCACTGCGCTGGGGAGACTGACATGACCCGCATCCTGCGCCTGATCGTGCTCCTGCTGCTGTCGGCTGCGCCGCCGGCCTTCGCGCAGCAGGCCCTGCATCTCGATGCGATCGACAACGGCCTGCTGATCCTCAGCTACCACGACATCCGCGACCAGGTCGCAGCCAAGGGGGATGCCGATACCTATGCGGTGAGCACGCAGAACTTCGCCGCCCATCTGGACTGGCTGGGGGCACACGGTTACCACCCGGTGTCGCTGTCGCAGGTGATCGACGCCTCCCGGGGACGCGCCACGCTGCCACCGAAACCGGTACTGCTGACCTTCGATGACGGCCTGCGCAGCGTCTACGACAAGGCCTTCCCGTTGCTGCAGGCTTACCGCTATCCGGCGCTGGTGGCGGTGATCACCGACTACGTGGACATGACACCTGGCCGCACCATCGACTATGGCTACCGGCCGTTCGGCCGCGACGACTTCATCACCTGGGCACAGCTGAAGCAGATGCACGACAGCGGCCTGATCGAAGTGGCCAGCCATACCGACGACCTGCACCACGGGGTGCTCGCCAACCCACAGGGGAACTCCACCCCGGCTGTCGTGACCCGCGTTTACAACCCCGCCACGCGCAGCTATGAGAGCGAGGCGCAGTACGCGCAACGCCTGCGCGCCGATCTCTCGCGCAGCGTGCAGCGCATCGAGCAGCATCTGGGCGTGCGCCCGCGCGCCATCGTCTGGCCATACGCGGCCTACAACCAGTTGAGCAACGACATCGCCGAGCAGCTGGGCATGCCGGTGTCCTTCGATCTGGAGGGCCGCAGCACGCCGGTGGCCAGCGACCTGCATGGCCTGGCGCGCTTCCTGGTCAGCGACAACCCGACCGTGGAAGGGCTGGCCTACGAGCTGCGCCGCGACGTCGCGCTCGATGGCATCCGTGCCCTGCAGATCGACCTGGATGATGTCTACGACCCCGAGCCCGCACAGCAGGCGCGCAATCTGGATGCACTGATCGAGCGGGTCAAGCGCATCGCACCGACGCACGTCTACCTGCAGGCGTTCGCCGATCCGGACGGCAACAACACCGCCGATGCACTGTACTTCCCCAACCGCCACATGCCGATGCGCGCGGACCTGTTCAGTCGCGTCGCCTGGCAGCTGAAATCGCGTGCGGGGGTGAAGGTCTACGCATGGCTGCCGGTACTCGGCTTCGAGCTGCCCGACCCGGTGCAGCGCAAGGCGCTGGCGATCCGCAACGGCGATGCCGATGGCATGTACCGGCTGGACTTCACCAATCCCCAGGCGCGCCAGGTCATGCTCGACCTCTACGAGGATCTGGCGGTCAACTCCTACTTCGAGGGCCTGCTGTTCCATGACGATGGGTACCTGCGCGATACCGAGCTGCCCACGCTGGCGGCCGGCGATGGGGGCAGCGCACGCACGCAGGCGTTGATCGACTTCACCCTGGCGCTGCGCAACAGCGCGCAGCGCTGGCGGCCGAAGCTGGCCACGGTGCGCAACCTGTACGCGGAGCCGGTGCTGCGCCCGCAGAGCGAAGCCTGGTTCGCGCAGCGCCTGGACCTGTTCAACAAGGCCTACGACCAGACCGCACTGATGGCGATGCCGTGGATGGAAGGCAGCAAGCATCCGGAACGCTGGCTCGACCAGCTGCTGGCCGCGGTGCGTGCACATGACCCACAGCTGCAGCACACCCTGTTCGAACTGCAGACCGTCGATTGGCGCAGCGGGCAACCGATTCCTGCCGAGCGCCTGCGCGCGCAGATCCGCCAGCTGCAGGCGCAGGGCGTGCACCACTTCGCCTGGTACCCGGACGACTTCATCGCCGACCAGCCCTCCACCCGCGATGCCCGCGCGGCAATGTCCGCCGGCAACTTCCCGTACCCGGAGAAGTGACATGGACATGCATCCGTTGCTGCAGGTCCTGTTCCAGTTCGCCTTCTACTACCCGATGGTGATGGCATTCTTCTGGATGTCGGGCGGCCTGTATTACTACTTCCGGCGCGAACGCCATTCGCGCCCACGCAACGACCCGCCGCTGATGCTCGATCCACCGTTCGCGAGCCTGCTGATTCCCTGCCACAACGAGTCGGCGAACCTCGACGACACACTCGGCGCGGCGCTGGCCCAGCGCTACCCGGCCGACTATGAGGTGATCGCCATCGACGACGGCAGCAGCGACGACACGGGTGCGCGGCTGGACGCCCTGGCGGCAAAGCACCCACGGCTGCGCGTGCTGCACCTGGACCGCAACCTCGGCAAGGCCAATGCGCTGCGCATGGGGGCGCTCGCCGCACGCTCGGAATACCTGGTGTGCATCGACGGCGACGCGATGCTGGAAGAACACGCGCTGCACTGGATGATCTGGCACCTGGTCAGCGGCAACCGGGTCGGCGCGGTCACCGGCAACCCGCGCATCCGCAACCGCTCCACCCTGCTCGGACGCCTGCAGGTGGCCGAGTTCTCCTCGATCATCGGCATGATCAAGCGCGCGCAGCGGGTGTACGGGCGCATCTTCACCATCTCCGGCGTGATCGCCGGCTTCCGCCGCACCGCCCTGCACCAGGTCGGCTGGTGGTCCGATGACATGGTGACCGAAGACATCGACATCAGCTGGCGGCTGCAGCGCGCGCACTGGGACATCCGCTACGAACCCAACGCACTATGCTTCATCCTGATGCCGGAAACCCTGAAGGGACTGTGGCGGCAGCGGCTGCGCTGGGCCCAGGGCGGCGTGGAGGTGATGCTGCGCCACGCCCGCTCGCTGCTGCACTGGAAGGAGCGGCGCATGTGGGGCGTACTGCTGGAGTACGTGCTCAGCGTGATCTGGGCCTACACCATGTTGTTCATCGTGGTGCTGTGGGCGCTGGGCAAGTTCATCGAACTGCCCCCGCAACTGCATATCGCCAGCCTGCTGCCGGAGTGGCATGGCGTGATCCTGGCCCTGGTCTGCCTGCTGCAGTTCGCCAGCAGCCTGATCATCGACCGTCGTTACGAAACACAGATTGGACGCAACTACTTCTGGGTCATCTGGTACCCGATGGCGTACTGGTTGATCAGCCTTTCCACCACCCTGGTGGCGTTGCCGAAAACCCTGCTGCGCCGTCGCAGCAAGCGCGCCACCTGGACCAGTCCCGATCGGGGGATCCGATGAACGCACAACGCCCGTCCAACCGCTTCGACTCGCGGATGATCCGCAAGCCGCATCGCCAACCACGCTTCCAGCGCACCGCCTGGGGCTTCGTCACCCTCGCGTTCTGGGGGTTCTACTTCTACCTGTGGGCCCCACTGGTCACCCTGGTGTCGTGGCTGGTCGGCGGCCAGCTGGCCTGGCAGCAGCTGTACGAACGGCAAAGCCAGTTCGACCCCTATGTGCTGGTGGCGTTGCCGCTGATGCTGCTGTGCGCCAGCGTAATGCTGATCGGCTGGGCCGAGTACAACCGCGCGCGCTTCCGCGGCCACGACCGGCGCCTGCCGCGGCCGCTGGCCAGCCTCAACGAAGTGGCCGCCGACCTGGGGGCCAGCACCGGGCTGGCCGAGCGCCTGCTGGGCTGCAAGGCCGCCACGCTGCACATGGACGATCACGCGCGGCCGATCGGCATCCGCCGCGAGGTGGTGTAGCCCTGCTGCCCGGTAGATGCCGACCTTGGTCGGCGTTCTCTCTGGTGGGTGCCGACCTTGGTCGGCACCGGGGGCTACCGCGAAGAGCATCCACGCATGGCGTGGATCTACGTGCGGGTCTGCCCTTCACCGCGCACGACAAATCGTTCGACGGTGAGTGCATCCAGCCCCATCGGGCCGTACGCGTGCAGGCGCGTGGTGGAGATGCCGATCTCGCTGCCCAGGCCCAGCTGGCCGCCGTCGGAGAAACGCGAGGACGCATTGACCATCACCACCGCCGAGCGCAGCGCAGTGACGAAGCGCTCGGCGTTGCCCGCGTCTTCGGTGGCGATCACTTCAGTATGGTCGGAGGTGTAGGCACGGATGTGCGCAATGGCAGCGTCGAGATCGTCAACCACGCGCACCGCCAGCACCAGATCGAGGAACTCGGCGGCATAGTCGTCTTCAGTGGCCAACATGCTGCCCGGCAGCAGCGGCTGCGCCTGCGCATCGGCGCGCAGCTGCACGCCGCGCTCGCCGAGCGCCTGCGCCACGCGCGGCAGGAACGCTTCGGCCACCTCGCGGTGCACCAGCAGCGTTTCCAGCGAGTTGCAGGCTGCAGGGCGGCTGCACTTGCCATCCACCAGCAGGTCAATGGCCTTGCCGAGGTCGGCGCTGGCATCCACGAACAGATGGCACACGCCCTTGTAATGCTTGATCACCGGCACCCGCGCATGCTCGGCGACGAAGCGGATCAGGCCTTCGCCGCCACGCGGAATGGCCAGGTCGATCAGCTCATGCAACTGCAGCAGTCCCAGCATCGCTTCGCGGCGCAGGTCGGTCAGCACGGTCACCGCAGCCGGCGGTACGCCGATGGCCTTCAATGCGCCGGACAGCGCCTGGGCGATGGCGGTGTTGGAGTGGATCGCCTCGGAACCGCCGCGCAGGATCACGCCATTGCCGGCCTTCAGGCACAGCGCGGCCGCTTCGGCGGTCACGTTCGGGCGGGCTTCGTAGATCATCGCGATCACGCCCAGCGGCACGCGCACCTTCTGCACCCGGATGCCGTTTGGACGCACATCGTCGCGGGTGATCTGGCCGACCGGATCGGGCAGCGCGGCGACCTCACGCACGGCTTCGGCCATCGCGAACAGGCGTGCCGGGTCCAGCGCCAGGCGGTCGAGCATGGCACTGCCAACGCCCTTGTCGCGCGCGGCAGCAAGGTCACGCGCATTGCCGGCCAGGATCAGCCCGGCATTCACTTCCAGTGCCTGCGCCATCGCCAGCAGCAGCGTGCGGCGCGCCGCACTGTCGAGGCCGGCAACGATCTGGGCCGCGTCACGGCAGGCACGCGCCTGCGCTTCGATTTCGCTCATCGGGGTGTCCTTCAATCCGGTCATGGCAGCACCAGATCGTCGCGATGGACGACACTGCCACCGTAGTTGTAGCCCAACACGGCCTCGATGTCGCGCGAATGGCGACCGGCGATCCGGCGCACATCATCGGCGGCGTACTGGCTGACACCACGGGCGATGCAGACACGGCCCAGTGGTGCATTCCAGCACACCTGCACCATATCGCCACGCCGGAACGCGCCCTCCGCACCGGTGATGCCACCGGGCAGCAGCGAGGCGCCCTTCTCGCGCATGGCCTGTGCCGCACCGGCATCGATCACGATCGCGCCTTCGGTCAGCGGTGCATGCCGCAGCCAGTGCTTGCGGGCCGCCTCGCGGCTGCGCGCGGCGTGGATGCGGGTGCCGAACAGGCGGTCCTGCGCCAGTGCACGCACCACGTCGCTGCTGCGGCCGTTGAAAAGGTAGGTCTCGATGCCGAGACGACCCGCCTTGGCCGCCGCCTCAAGCTTGGTCCGCATGCCGCCGGTACCGGCGCGCGACCCTGCGCCGCCGGCCATCGCCAGCACCTCGTCACTCAGTTCCGGCACGTCGTGCAGTGGCCGCGCATCGGCCACGGTGCGCGGGTCCGCGCTGTACAGGCCGTCGATGTCGGTGGCAATGAACAGTGCATCGGCATCGACCAGCGCGGCCACGGTGGCGGCCAGGTTGTCGTTGTCGCCGAGCTTGAGTTCGTCCACCGACACGGTGTCGTTCTCGTTGACCACCGGCAACGCGCCCAGCCGCAGCAACTCATTGAGCGTGGCGCGTGCGTTGAGGTAGCGGCGGCGGTTGCGCAGGTCGTCGTGGGTCAGCAGCACCTGCGCCACAGGGCGCTCGAAGAAGCGCTGCCAGAGCCCGATCAGCTGCGCCTGGCCGAGCGCGGCCAGGGCCTGCCGCGCCGCCATCGCCGCACCGGGTTCATCGGCCCGCGGCAGGATCGCGCGCCCCGCCGCAACCGCACCGGAGGAGACGATCACCACCTCGCGCCCGGCCAGGACGTTGGCGGAAACAAACTGGGCCAGGCCCAGCGCGTGGCGTGGCGACAGGCCGCCCCCATCGGCCGCCAGCAGGCTGCTGCCGACCTTCAGCACTGCACGCCGCCACGGCGGCAGCGCTTGTTCGGGGAACGGCGAGGCGACGTGGGCAGCGTGCTGGATCATCGGTCAGGCTCTCAGCGGGTGTTCCATTCGTGCACGGTCAGCGCGGAGGCCTGCATCGTCACCAGCGGATCGGTGGCGACGATGGCCTGCGCCTGCGCCAGGCTGTCCACGTTGCACAGCACATAGGCGCCACCGCTGCCATCGGCAAAACCGCCGGTCAGCTGCAGCTTGCCCTGTGCCTGCAACGCATCGAGAAAGTCACGGTGCGGCTGCACGGCGGCGGCGTTGAAATCGGGCCGGCGCATGGCCAGCACCAGGTAGACGGTGCCGGCCATCAGGACAGCGCCTGCCAGCGCGCGTGCAGTTCGTCCAGGCGCAGGTCGGCGGCCGAACCCGGCGATACGCGTGCGGCCAGGCTGCCTTCCGGGGTACGCCCCTGCCCTGCGCTGTCGGCACCGGCAGCAGCAGCCTTGTAGGCCTCGCGGAACGGCACACCGGCCACGGCCGCTTCCACCGCCACATCGGTGGCGTACATGCCCGAGTCGATTGCCGCGCGAACCTTGTCGTCGCGCCATTCCAGGTTGGCCAGCAGCGCCGGCAGCAGTTCCAGCGCCGACAGGCCGCGACCGAAGCCGTGGAAGATGGCGCCCTTGGACGACTGCAGGTCGCGGTGATAGCCCGACGGCAGCGACAGCAGCTGCTCGATCTCGGTACGCGCGGCGGCGACGCTGGCGTGGGTCGCGCGCATCAGCTCGATCACGTCCGGATTGCGCTTGTTGGGCATGATCGAACTGCCGGTGGTGTACTGCGCCGGCAGCGCGACGAAGCCGAACTCGGCGCTGGTGAACAGCGACAGGTCCCAGGCAATGCGGCGCAGGTCCAGCGTGGCGCCGCCCAGCGCTTCCAGCGCGGCCAGTTCGAACTTGCCGCGCGACAGCTGCGCGTAGATCGGCGAGATCTGCATGCGGGCGAAACCGAGCGCGGCCGTGGTGTGCTCACGGTCCAGCGGCAGGTTCACACCGTAGCCGGCAGCCGTGCCAAGCGGATTGGCGTCGACCAGCGCATGGGTGTCGCGCGCGCGGATGGCGTTGTCGATGAAGGCCTCGGCCCAGCCGGCCCACCACATGCCGGCCGAGGACACCACGGCACGCTGGATGTGGGTGTAGCCGGGGATCGGCAGATCCTTCTCGGCCTGCGCACGGTCCAGCGCGACCTTGGCAACCTCGGCGCTGAGCTGGGCCACACGCTGCAGCTTCTCCTTCAGCCACAGGCGGGTGGCGACCAGGATCTGGTCATTGCGGCTGCGGCCGGTGTGGATCTTGCGGCCGGCATCGCCGAGACGTTCGGTCAGGCGCGCTTCGATCGCCGAGTGACCATCTTCGTACTGCGTGTCCAGCACGAAGCGGCCTTCACGGAAGTCCTGCGCCAGCACGTCGAGCTCGCGCAGCAGGCCGGCCAGTTCATCGGCGCTGAGGATGCCGATGTGCTGCAGGCCCTGTGCATGCGCGGCGCTGGCGGCGATGTCGTGCAGGAAGAATTCGCGATCGAGGATCACGTCATCGCCGGCGAGGAAGGTCTGGATCTGGGCGTCGACGGCAACGCCGGGCTTCTGCCAAAGAAGGTCTGCCATGGGGGCTCCGGAATACGTGTTCAGTGCGGGATCGACGTCAGTTCGTCGATGCCCAGCGCGAGGTTGAGGTTCTGCATGGCCTGGGTGGCCGCGCCCTTCAGCAGGTTGTCCAGGGTCGCCACCACCACCACCCGCTTGCCGCCCGGGGCCAGGGTGAAGCCACCGACCTGCGCACCGTGGCGGCCGGCGATGCGGCTGACCCACGGCGCTTCATCCACTACCTCGATCAGCGGTTCGCCCGCATAGGCCTGCTGGAAGCGCTCGACGATCTGTTCGCGGGTCTGCACGCGGTTCAGCCACAGGTTGGCGGTGAGCGTGATGCCGCGGAAATGCGGCGCGACATGCGGCATGAATTCAACCGCCACGCCCAGCTGGACCGACACTTCACGCTCGTGCACGTGGTTGGTCAGCGCATACGGCATCAGGTTGTCGGCGAGCAGTTCGACGTTGTTCTTGTCCGACGGCGTGGTGCCGGCGCCGGAATAGCCGGACACACCGAAGCACTGCGGCGGGCCGGCCAGCAGGTCCAGCAGCGGATGCACCGCCAGCTGCATCGCCGTGGCATAGCAGCCCGGGTTGCTGATGTGTTTCTGGCCGTTGTAGCGGCCGCGGGTCAGCTCCGGCAGGCCGTAGTACCAGCTGTTGTCGAAGCGGTAGTCGGCCGACAGGTCGACGATGACGGTGTCCGGCTTCGCCGCTTCCAGTGCGGCCACGAACGGTGCGGCCAAGCCGTTGGGCAGGGCCAGGATCACCGCGTCCACGCCCTTGGCGGCCACCGCGTCGGCGTCCAGGTTCTCGTACTGCAGCTCGCCCTGGAATTCCGGATGGTGGTCGGACAGGCGCTGCCCGGCGCGTTCGCGCGAGGACACGAAGGCCAGCTTCAGCCGCGGGTGTGCGGCCACCAGCTTGATCAGCTCGGCGCCGGTATGGCCACGGGCGCCGACGATGCCCAGGGTGAAAGTCGAATCGTTCATGCGTGGCTGTCCAGGCGGTACTGCAGGTGGCGCTTCACGCCCTGCCATTCCGTATCGATGATGGAGAAGATGACGGTGTCGCGCGGCGTGCCGTCGGCGTGCCGCTTGTGGTTGCGCAGCACGCCGTCCTGCTTGGCGCCGAGGCGGGCGATGGCGGTGCGCGAGGTGAAGTTGAACCAGCTGGTTTCCAGCACCAGGCTGATGCAGCCCATGGTTTCGAAGGCGTGCTGCAGCAGCAACAGCTTGGTTTCAGTGTTGACGCCGGTACGCTGCACGCGCGGTGCATACCAGGTGTAGCCCAGGCTGAGCTTGGGCACGCCGGCATCCAGGTCGTAGAAGCGGGTGGTCCCCACGATGTCACCCGCCGCATCGAGGATCACGAACGGCAGCACCTTGCCTTCTGCCTGCGCCTGCAGCGCGGCCTGCACATAGTGCTCGACCCGCTCCGGCGAAGGCACCTGGGTATACCAGAGCTGGTCCAGGCCGCTGCCCTCCACGGCGGCGCGCAGGCCAGGCACATGCTCGGGCTGCAGCGGCTGCAGTGTCACGTGCTGGCCGCGCAGGGTGGGAATCGTAGTCCAGTGATCGGAATGGTCCATCATTCAGCCCTGCAGGCTCGGTGCGCGCTGGGCGCAGTGGTCGACATAGGTGCTGATCCGGTCGATGCCATCGGCGCCGTACCAGAACACCTTCCAATGGCCCTGCTTGTAGCAGCCATCGGATTCAGCATAGTAGAAGTGATTGATCGGGTTGCCATTGCGCGAACGCCAGAACAGCTGCGGCGTTTCATCCCGCATCACGTTCCACACCGCGCGGCCGAGGCCTTCACCCTGTGCATCATCGAGCACGGCGAACTTGTCCAGGTACACGCCCTCGGCTTCGTCGGTGAGGATCACCGCGGTGCGGTAGTTCTCGCTGACATAGGCGCGCAGCAGCTTGGTCTTCTGGAAATAGTCAGGCACCAGCGTGCGGCCGAAGCTGGATTCGATCAGGCCCTTCAGCCGTGGCAGGTCCAGCTCGTTCCACGCGGTGGCGCGCAGCACCTTCTCGCCCTTGCGCACCAGCGTGCCCGAGCCCTTGTGGGTGAACAGTTCCTTGGCCAGGTCAGCCGGGCGCGTGATGGACACCGACGATTCCAGCGGCAGGCGGTCGAGCAGATCCTTGATCTGTTCGATCTTCACCTTCATGCCACCGTGGATCCACGGCTGCGCGATCAGGTGGTCGTACTCGGTGGACAGGTTGATCGAATCGATCACGCTGCCCTGCTCGTCCAGCAGGCCGCCGGTGCCGGTCAGGAAAATGATCTTGTACGGCTGCAGCTCCTGCACCAGCTCGTTGGCGGCGAAGTCGGCGTTGACGTTGAGGATCTGGCCACCCGCGGTTTCGCCCAGGCTGGTGATGACCGGGATAGAACCGGCGCGCAGGCTGGCCTCGATCGGCGCCAGGTTGACCCGCTTCACTTCACCGACCAGGCCGTAGGTGTCCACGTCCAGGTACTCCGCCTCGAACACGCCACCGGTGATCGAGGTGGCACGCGCGCCGTTCTGCTGCAGGGCTTCGACCAGGCGCAGGTTGGACTGCTGGAACACCCGGCGCACGATCGCCAGTGCCTCCGGCGAGGTCACGCGCAGACCGTTGACGGTCTGCTTTTCGATGCCGGCGGCCGACAGTTCGGCATCCAGCTGCGGGCCGGCGCCGTGCAGCACGATCGGGGTCAGGCCGACTTCCTGCAGGAACGACAGCGAAGAGGTCAGCGCGTCGAGATCGTCGCGCAGCACCGCGCCGCCGACCTTGACCACGGCAAAGCGCTTGGCGTCCAGCTGCGAGAAGCGCTTGAGGTACTGGCTGATCTCCTTCGCGCTGGCCATGCTGGAAAGCAGGCGCACGATGGTCTGGCGGGTCTGGCGGTGGGGCTGGAGGGCAGGAGACATTTCGGTTTCGTCACAGGCGGCGGTCGCCGCGTTGCAGTTCCACCCGGCCAGGGCCGGGCGGCGTTGTAGAGTCGATCAGGCGCCGGCGGCGATGATGCGGTGCACGGCGTCGGTGTAGCGCTGCAGCTGCTCCAGCGTCACGAACTCATCGGCGGTGTGGGCCTGGGCGATGTCGCCCGGGCCGAACACCAGCGTGGTGTATCCAGCAGCGGAGAACAGCGAGGCCTCTGTCCAGAAGTCCACCGCGTTGCCGATCGGCAGTTCCAGCGCATCGGCCACGTCGCGTGCCAGCAGGCGGCGGTTCTCTGCCTCGGCGATGTCACCGGCCGGCAGGCTGGGGCCACGGAAGGTTTCGGTGAACAGTGCCGGTTCCGGCTCGGCAAAACCGGCGAAGGTCGCCAGCAGGCCATCGATGTCCATCGACGGCAGCGGACGGAACCCGAACCGCACTTCGGCGGCCGGCGCGATCATGTTGGCCTTGATGCCACCTTCCACGCGACCGATGTTGAAGCGCAGACCGGTCAGCCCGCCGAAGCGCGCCGAGGCCAGCGATTCCACATGGTCCAATGCGCGGTTGCCCCAACGCATGGCCTGATGCAGTGCGCTGGCGGCCGCATCCTGCTTGCCCGACGCGTGCCCGGCGCGGCCGGCGAACTGCATCAGCACCGAACTGATGCCACGGTGCGCCAGCACCGCTTCGCTCATGGTCGGCTCCGCCACCAGCACCGCTTCATATGGCAGGCCACGGGCCAGGAACGCGGCGATGCAGCGCGGATCGTTGGCTTCTTCGTCGCTGGAGAACAGGAACGCGGCATCGCCATCACTGGCGTTGGCCGCGGCCACCAGTGCAGCGGCGGCGCCCTTGATGTCACACACGCCCAGGCCGACCACACGGTCGTCCAGACGCCGCATCACGTGCGGGTCGGCACTCCAGTGCGGCGAATCCGGCACGGTATCCAGATGCACGTTGAACAGGTACTTCGGCGTACCACGCACGGCGTACAGGCTGACCGCACCGGCGCCATGGTCGATCACCTCGACGTTGAAGCCGGGCAGGTTCGCGCGCAGGTAATCGAAGATGCCACCGGTGGTGATCGCACGCGGCGGGTTGCGGGTGTCGAAGGACACCAGGGCCTGCAGGTGATCGAGCGTCTGTTCAAGCATGAATCAACAATCCTGTGGAATTCCGCCGGGCATGGCCCAGCGCTACCGGAGCGCATCTGGAGGAGAGCCCCCTTCTTGTTGAAGGGGGCGCGCCAACGGCGCAGGGTTAAGGTGAAATGCGCGGGCTCGTGCTCAAGTCAACCACGGTTGACTTGAGCAAAGAGCGTCGAGCTCATGCCGAACAGCTTGATGAAGCCCTCGGCTTCCTCCACGCCCCAGTCGGCCGACTGCGCGTAGGTGGCGCCCTTAGTGTTGAGCAGGTGCGGCGACTTCACCGCCACTGCATCGACGCGGCCGCCGCGGGTTTCCAGCACCACTTCGCCGTTGACCTTGGCCTGCGAGGACTTCAGGAAGGCCTCGATGTCGGTCTTCAGCGGGTCGTGGTAGAAGCCTTCGTACACAAGCTCCACCCACTTGCGCGCCACGTCCGGCTTGAAGCGGTTCTGCTGCTTGGTCAGCACGGCATCTTCCAGCGCGCGGTGCGCGGCCAGCAGCGACACCAGGCCCGGGGCCTCGAACACGATGCGACCCTTCAGGCCGATCACGGTGTCGCCGGTGTAGACACCGCGGCCAACGCCGTACGGGGCGAACAGCTTGTTGAGCTGGGCCAGGATCTGGTCGCCCGGCAACGCCTTGCCGTTCAGTTCGACGGCTTCGCCCTCGACGAACTTCAGGGTCACGTTCAGCGCCTGCTCCGGCCACTCGCTGCGCGGTGCGCACCAGCCACGGGCGCCCTCGCCCGGCGCTTCCCAACGGTCGATCTCGCCGCCGGACATGGTCAGGCCCAGCAGATTCTCGTTGATGGTGTAGGCCTGCTGCTTGGCGCGCACGCCGAAGCCGCGCTCTTCCAGGTACTTCTGCTCGTAGGCGCGGGTCTGGGTGTGTTCCTTCTGGATCTCGCGGATCGGCGCGATGATCTGGTAGTCACCCAGGGCCTTCACCGCCAGGTCGAAGCGGACCTGGTCGTTACCCATGCCGGTGCAGCCGTGGGCGATGATGTTGGTGCCCAGTTCGGCGGCACGCTTCAGCGCGGCATCAACGATCAGGTAGCGGTCCGAGACCAGCAGCGGATACTGGCCCTGATAGCCTTCGCCTGCCCACACGAACGGCTTGACGAAGCCTTCCCAGATGGCCGGGCCACCGTTGACGGTGACATGGCTGGCCACGCCCAGTTCGGCGGCGCGCTTCTCGATGAAATCGCGCTCTTCATCATCCACGCCGCCAGTGTCGGCGAACACGGTGTGCACGTTGTAGCCGCGCTCCTGCAGGTACGGCACGCAGAAGCTGGTATCCAGGCCGCCGGAGAAGGCGAGAACGACGTCTTTGTTGCTCATGGGGATCAGGTCCACTTGGGGGATGGGAATTCGGTAGAGCCGACCGCTGGTCGGCTGAAATGTTGGATGCGCCGCTGCGGGAGCAGCCGACCAACGGTCGGCTCTACCCCTTGTTTGATTCAGCGCCCGGCAACCGCCGCCATGATCGCCTTCTGCACGTGCAGGCGGTTCTCGGCTTCGTTGATGGCGATGCACTGCGGCGAATCCATCACCGCATCGGTGGCCTTCACGTTGCGGCGCAGCGGCAGGCAGTGGCTGAACACACCGTTGTTGGTCAGCGCCATCTTCCGCTCGTCCACGATGAAGTGCTTGAACTGGTCGCGGATCGGCTTTTCCGGTTCCCAGTTGCCGAAGAACGGCAGCGCGCCCCAGCTCTTGGCGTAGACCACGTCGGCACCGGCGTAGGCGCTGTCGATGTCATGGCTGATCTTCAGCGAGCCGCCGCTCTCGGCCACGTTCTGCTCGGCCCAGCCCATGTAGCGGTCGTCGAGGATGTAGTCGGCGGTCGGGCACAGCAGGGTCACGTCCATGCCCATGCGGGTGGCGATGGTCAGCGCCGAATTGGCGACGGCGGTGTTCAGCGGCTTGGGGTGATAGGTCCAGGTCAGCACGTACTTCTTGCCGCGCAGGTCCTGGGTGCCGAAGTGCTCCTGCAGGGCCATTATGTGGGCCAGCTCCTGGCACGGGTGGGTGATGGTCTCCATGTTGATGACCGGCACCGGCGAGTACTTGGCGAAGCTGTTGAGGACGATGTCCTGGCGGTCGTAGGCCCAGTCGATGAACTTGGGGAATGCGCGCACAGCGATGATGTCGCAGTAACGGCCCAGCACCTTGGCCACTTCAGCGATGTGCTCTTCGGTATCGCCGTCCATCACCGTGCCGAGGTTGAACTCGATCGGCCACGCATCCTTGCCCGGCTGCAGCACCACCGCGTGGGCACCCAGCTGGAACGCACCCAGTTCAAAGCTGGTGCGGGTGCGCATGGACGGATTGAAGAACACCAGCGCGATCGACTTGCCCTTGAGCTGGTCGCCGAGCTTGTTGCGCTTGAACAACGCGGCCTGGGTCAGCAGCGCGTCGAGCTCGCTGCGGCTCCAGTCCTGGGTGTTCAGGAAGTGCTTGGGGGACATCATCTTTCCTTGCGTAGCGGCGCCGGGTTCGACGCGGTGGAAGGGAAAACAGGAAGCAAAGGTGGTACGAAAAGGTTGCAGTTGCAGCTTTCATGACGCGGAAACGAAAAAACCCAGCCGGCGGGCTGGGTTTTTTTCGGACGAACAGCAAAAAGCTCCGGTTACCCAGCGAGGATGTGGGGTTCCGGTCGACGCGCACGCGAGGTCATGCCCGACGCCTGTCGGGCTGCGCTGCTGTCGTGCTGGAAGTCGGTGAGCTTCATGGTCATCCATCTTTGCATGCGGCCGGGGCCGACGCAAGGGGCCGGGGTCGCAGAATCAGGGATTGCCGGCGGCGCCCTGCTCGGGGCCGACCCAGGGGGTGATCGACACCCGGATCTTGAGCCGGTTGCCGGGGTCTTCCGGCAGCCGCGAGCGGTACTTGGTGCCCTTGTAGACGTAGTCCACGTCGTAGGCGATGGGCCGGCGGAATTCACGTCCCACCGGCACGATGCGACAGTCGCGGGTCAGCATCGGACCATTGTTGGCCGGTGCCGGCGCCGGAGCCGGTGACTCGGCGGCGGTATCCTCGGAGACCTCTTCATCGCTGCGCTTGAACATCGAGCGTACCGAGTCCCAGAAGCGGCTGATCCGGCCCTTGTCCTCGACCGGCTCCTCACCAGTGACATTGACCGGCGCCAGGGTCCGGGTCGAGACCGGCTCGCAGTGTTCTTCGGTACGGGTCGCGCGCAGGGTCTGGAACACGGGTTCGACGTTCAGTACCTGCGCGTAGTCGAACTTCACGTTCTCCACGATCACCACCCGGTTGCGGGGCTCGGCCTCCTGCGCCTGGGCCACGGCGGCCAGCGCCGACAGGCAGGCCAGGGTCAGCAACGCGGTGGATTTCATTGGCGAAGGGAGCAAGGACACGGCAATAGTGTAGGCAGTGGCGAGCGCAAGGGGCTGAACATTACCCGTCCACGCTGCTCCTGCCCACCCCACCCTGGTTGGACCCGGCGTCCACCGGTGGCAGGCGGTGCCCCCAAAGGGGGCCGACACGTTCTAAAATCACAGGCTTGTCCCCCAGCCACAGCCCCATGACCCTGCGCCTGCACAACAACCTGACTCGCCAGCTCGAACCGTTCACCCCGCTCGACCCGGCCTGTCCGACCCTGTATGTGTGCGGCCCGACGGTCTACAACTACGTGCACATCGGCAACGCCCGTGGCCCGGTAGTGTTCGGGGTGCTGGCCGATCTGCTGCGACGCCGTTTCGGTGGCCTGCGCTACGCGCGCAACATCACCGACGTGGACGACAAGATCAACAACGCCGCGCGTGAGCAGGGCGTGCCGATCAGCACCATCACCGACAGGTTCGCCGCCGCCTACCGTGAAGACATGGCCGCGCTGGGCGTGGTGCCGCCGGACATCGAGCCGGAAGTGACCGCGCACATCCCGCAGATCATCACCATGATCGAGCAGCTGATCGCCAACGGGCATGCCTACGCCGCCGAAGGCCACGTGCTGTTCGCGGTGGCCAGCTTCGAAGGCTATGGCAAGCTCTCGCGCCGCGACCCGGAAGAGATGCTGGCCGGCGCCCGCGTCGACGTGGCCCCGTACAAGCGCGACCCGGGCGATTTCGTGCTGTGGAAGCCGTCCAGCGACGACCTCCCTGGCTGGGAGTCTCCCTGGGGCCGTGGCCGCCCGGGCTGGCATATCGAATGCTCGGCGATGGCCGCCGCCCACCTAGGCGAGACCATCGACATCCATGCCGGCGGCGTCGACCTGCAGTTCCCGCACCACGAGAACGAGCTTGCGCAGAGCGAATGCGCCCACGGCGGCAAGATCTTCGCCCGCTCCTGGCTGCACAACGGCATGCTCAACTTCGGCGGCGCCAAGATGAGCAAGTCGCTGGGAAACATCGAACGCGTGCACGACCTGGTCCGCCAGCACCCGCCGGAAGCGCTGCGCCTGGCCCTGCTGTCGGCCCACTACCGGCAGCCGCTGGACTGGTCCGATGGCCTCATCGAGCAATCGGTGCGCACCCTGGACCGCCTGTACGGCACGCTGCGCGAGCTGGCGTCGGTCGAGGCGGTCGTGGCGATCCCGGCCACGGTCGAGGCGACCCTGGATGACGACCTGAACACCCCGCAGGCACTGGCCGAAGTGGCCCGCATCGCTGCCGATGCACGACGGGCCACCGACCCGGCCGAACAGGCGCGCCTGAAGGGCGAACTGCTCGGTGCCGGCCTGGCCCTGGGCCTGCTGCAGGCCGATCCGGCGCAGTGGTTCGGCACCGCGGCCAGCGATGATGGCGAAGATGCCCGCATCCAGGGCCTGATCGACGAGCGTGCCGCCGCCAAGCAGGCACGCGACTTCGCCCGTTCCGACGCCATCCGCGACCAGCTGGCCGCCGAAGGCATCGTGCTGGAAGACACCCCGCAGGGCGTGCGCTGGTCGCGCAAGCGCGGCTGACCCACCCTGCCCCGTGGCCGGTCCGCCGGCCACGCTCCACTGTAGAGACTGTTGTGACCGACTCTCCGTTCCCGCTTGAACCCACCGCCGCCGAGGCCCAGACCGCCATCGCCGAGGAATTCGGCTTCTTCGGCGACTGGTCCGAGCGCTACCAGTATCTGATCGACCTCGGCCGTAAGCTGCCCGCCTTCCCGGACGAATGGAAGACCGAAGAGCACCGCCTGCTCGGCTGCCAGTCGATGGTCTGGATCGTGCCGGAAGGCAATGCGCAGTCGCTGCGCTTCCACGCCATCAGTGATTCGGCCATCGTTTCCGGCCTGATCTTCCTGGCCCTGCGCGTGTACTCCGGGCGCTCGGCGCAGGAGATCCTGGCCACCGAACCGAGCTACATCCAGGACATCGGCCTGGCCCGCCACCTCTCACCCACCCGCAGCAACGGCGTGGCGGCGATGCTGGCCTTCATCCGCGAGACCGCGCAGGCCCAGCTGCAGCGCGACCCGTCGTGAGCGAACCCGCCACGGCCGAAGACACCGCGCTGGGGCTGCTGTCCCGGCCCGGTTTCGCCAAGCTGCTGGCCTACCGCATCTTCGCGATGCTGTCCTACCAGGTGGTCGCGGTCACCGTCGGCTGGCACATCTACGAAGTCACCCGCAATCCGTTCTCGCTGGGCCTGGTTGGCCTGGCCGAGGTGCTGCCGTTCTTCTGCGTCGCGCCATTCGCTGGTTATCTGGTCGACCACCTGCCGCGCCGCCGGCTCGGCATGGTCGCCTGCTCCGGGTTGATCGCCACCGCGCTGGTGTTGACCGGCGTGGCCAAGGGCTGGCTGCCGTTCGAAGGCGTGTGGCCGATCTATGCGGCCATTGCGCTGACCGGCATGGTCCGCGCCTTCCTGTCGCCAATCTACAACGCCCTGTTCGCCCGCGTGCTGGCCCGTGACCAGTTCGCACGTGGCGCTGGCCTCGGCGCCGTGGTGTTCCAGGCCGGCATGGTGGCCGGTCCGGCATTGGGCGGCGTGCTGGTCGGCTTCGGCGGCAAGGGCCTGTCCTACGCGGTGGCCACGGGCTTCGCGCTGGTGGCGATGGCCTGCCTGGCCACGCTGAAGGTGGAAGAACCGGTGCATACCGGTCCGGCCGCCCCGATTTTCAAGAGCATCGCTGAAGGCGCGCGCTTCGTGGTCGGCAACCGGATCATGGTCGGGGCGATGGCCCTGGACATGTTCTCGGTGCTGCTGGGCGGCGTGGTGGCGATGCTGCCGGCGTTCCTGCACGAGATCCTGCACCACGGTCCGGAAGGCCTGGGCATCCTGCGCGCAATGCCGGCGCTGGGCTCGGTCTGCGTTGGCCTGTGGCTGGCGCGCCACCCGCTGCACCGCAATGCCGGCCGCGTGCTGCTGTTCGCGGTGGCCGGCTTCGGCCTGTGCGTGATCAGCTTCGGGCTGTCGCAGCACTTCTGGCTGTCCGCGCTGATCCTGCTGTTCTACGGGGCCTTCGACGGCGTGTCGGTGGTGATCCGCTCGACCATCCTGCAGCTGGCCACGCCGGAAGAAATGCGCGGCCGGGTGTCGTCGATCAACGGCATCTTCATCAGTTCGTCCAACGAGCTGGGCGCGTTCTATGCCGGCACGATGGCAAAGCTGCTCGGCCTGGTGCCGGCAGTGGTGCTGGGTGGGTTCGCGGTGCTGAGCGTGGCCGGGATCACCGCGTGGAAGAACCCGACGTTGCGGAAGCTGAATCTTCGCGACCTGCAATAGAGCGGATTTCCGCGCGCCCACGCGCCGGTAGCGCCGGGCCATGCCCGGCGGGCTCTTTCCGTGACTGCGGTGGGGTGTCACTTTTCTTTTCGCGCGAAAAGAAAAGTAACCAAAAGAAACGCGCCGCCATCCGCGAGCCGGCGCTGCGCGCCGGTGCCCTGTGCTCCTCGGTGAATCAGGGGACGGCGCCGAACTCGCTGCGCTCAAACAGCGGCGCCTCTTCGCCCCTGATTCCCCTGCGGTGCTCGGCTCGCTACAAGGCGGACCCAACAGCCGCGAGCGCACGCATGACCGCCCTTGGTAGAGCCAAGCCATGCTTGGCTGCTTTTGCTTTTGCTTTTGCTTTTGCTTTTGCTTTTGCTTTTGCTTTTGCTTTTGCTCTTCCTTGCCCTCCGGCTTCGGCCTGAGCCGAGCATGGGCTCGGCTTTACAGCAACCGCGCACGCAGGAAACCGTCGAGAGCCTGCAGGTGGGTCCGATACCCGGAAGGCGCCGTTCTACCCAGCCAACCACACCCAACAAAAAAGTGCCGGTGTCAATTCTTTCGCGCAAATCAAGAAGGACTTGAAACCGTATATGGGACAGTAGGTTAGCTCCTTTCGGGGCCGCTTAGAAGAAGAGCGGCGTTGTCGGCTAGGAGCGACATAGGAGCGTTGGGAGAGAAAGCCGCATCGCACTGTGTAGTGCTGGATTGCCGAGGAACGGCGGGCCTGTCGCATCATCATAGCCCAACAGGCTCGGCGGCATCCAGAATGAAGAACGCGCAGCCTGGGCTGCGCGTTCGATGGATGCCGTTGAATAGCATGCGGTGCAATCATGGCGGCTTCGGTGGTGTGCTGCGGGTCGCCGTGCCCTTCCTGAATCCTCGATCCCCCGCCATGAACGCTTCCAGCATATGCGGGATCAGCGTCGCCGCATCAACGGCCTCGCCATACGCCTGCGCGTGTAGCGCGGCGTAGCGGTCGAGGTCGACTTTCAAGCTGGTCGGGCAAACGAAAGTCAGCTTGGTGCTCTCGGTCTTCGGCAGCGGGCCGAGCCGCAGCTTCTTGGTCGTGCTCATCGTGAAGTCCCCCGGTTGAAGAACAGCGGCTGGTACGGCCGCAGCACCAGATCCCGGTTGACGATGATGCGAACCGGCAGGCCCGGCCGTTGCGTTAAGGTCGGCTGGATGTTGAGGTTGCGCCGGGTCATCTCCTGGCCGACCTGATTGATGCTGTCCTGCGCGCTGTCGCGCCCAGCGATGATGACGCGATCACCATCCTGCCGGTTCTCCGGCGCGGCCAGCTCGGCACCGACGCCCAGCAGCGTGGTGAGTGCCGCACCGGCAAAGATGCGGCCCCAGTGGTAGTCCACATCGTCCTCCAGCCCGGCATAGCCGGCTGGGTCGGTGCCGGCCAGGTTGTCGAGCGTGAGCGAAGACGTGTCCGGCAGGATGATCCGGTTCCAGACGACTTGAACGCGGCTCTGCCCGTAGCTGACCTGGCTGTTGTATTTGCCCAGGATGCGCGAACCCTGCGGAATCAGCAGGAAGCGCCCGGTGGCTGTGTCATAGACCGGCTCCGTCACCGTGGCGATCACGTCGCCGGGCAAGTCCGACTTGATGCCCGTCACCAAGGCACCTGCGACCACTGTTCCGGCCATAACCTGATACGGCGAAATTGGCAGAGTCAGATTGCCGGAATTACGGGTTTCAGTGGGGCCAGCTTTCATGAAAGCCTCTTTCTGGTCTTGCCGGTTTTGCACCGCTGTCGGGTCAGCAGGTTGGGCCGCCGTGGAGGCCGGCCCGGCCGCCAGCGGGTCAAACGCCGCATTGGCGGCGAAGCCCGGCGCAGCGGCCACCTGTGTCTGCGCTACCGGCGCCGCATTCTGCCCACCCGAGCGGAAGAACACGGACGAGGCCGCGGCCGCCTCGGCTTCTTTTCGCAGGGCATCGTTCGGGTCGTGACCGGGGGCCGCGTAGGCAGCCGTCGCCGGTTGCTGCGACTTCACGATAGCCGGGCCAAGATCGCCCGGCAGCGGTGGCCCTAGTTCGGGAACGGCAGGCAGCAACGCCGGCGGCAGCTTGGAATAGTCCGTCGGCAGCGCATCCAGTCCTTCCGACTTTGACACGCGATCGACGTTGTAAAGCTCGGTCTGCTCGCCTGTGCTGCGTCGATGAGGTTGCAGCGACCACATCAGCGCGCCGAGCACGGCGACCGCTAGGACGCCGGCAAGGATGGCCAGCGAGCGCCGGTTCAGGCGTGTGACTGGACGCGGCTGGGCGCGCAGCGCCACTGCCTCCGGCGCCACCTTGTCCGCCTGCGGCGCGGCAAGGTCGGGAGTGTCATCCTGGCTCATGGTCAGTTCCTCCGTGCAACACCATCGGTGCGCTCGATCCGCACCACGTCGCCGCCATCGCCGCCCAGCCGCAGTTCGGCCGCGCCGAACAGGCGATCCACGACGTAGTACGGCGAGCGAAAACGGTAGTTCACCAGTTGCCCGTCGCCCTGCGCGCCGATGACAAACAGCGGCGGCAGCTCGCCCTGGGCGATGCCCGGCGGGAACTGGATATAGACCTTCTCTCCATCATCGAAGGCGCGCAGAGGCTTCCACGGCGGGTTGCTGCCCGATACCGCGTAGCGGAAGCGGATCTTGTCCAGCGACAGGCCCGTATCGACAGGCGTTGTTGCCTGCGCTGCCTGCGCCTGGCGCTGCAACGCGAGCATTCGGTCTTTCGGATAGTCCCAGGACACCGACGCCATCCATGCCCTCTCGGTCGAGGTCAGCTCCAGCAGGTAGGTGCGCCGACTGGTGGTGATGACGAGATTGGTTTTCAGACCGGAGCGGATAGGCTTGACCAGCACATTGACGCGCAGATCGGCCCCGCCGCCGCTGGACGTGTCGCCCACGATCCAGCGCACGGTATCGCCGGCGGCGACCGTTACCAGTTCCTCGCCCGGTTGAAGCGAAACCACCGTCACGCGCCCCGGCGACGCATAGACCTGATAAAGCGCGCCATCGGTGAACGGCCACACCTGAATCGCGTTGACGTAGCCCTCACGGGTAGGCGCGATACGCGCTTCTGCATTGGCACGGGAAACGCGCACCTTTTCGTCGGCCGGCTCCGGCGCAACGGGGGCCTCATCGAGTTCCGGCAGGGGCTTCAACTGCGCCGGCAGCGCCAGCGGTTCAGGGACGGCGACGACTTCGACGGGCTTGGGCGGTTCGGGCAACGGCTGGGCCAGCACCGTCTCGTCGAGCGAGATGGATGGCGGCGGCTTCCCCTGCGAGGCGCAGCCCGCGAGGGCCAGCAGCGTCAAAGGAACAACGTAAAGGCGGAAACGAAGTTTCATGGTTTGGCTCCTTCGGAAGAATCCAGTTCGCGGCTCCATGACAGGCCGTTGACGTAGATACCCAATGGGTTCTTGAGCAGGCGCTGTTCAGTACGCGGGGTTTGCAGGACGGTCGAAAGCACGGCGTTCCAGCGTTCGGTGCCGGCGGGCGCACCGTTGACATAGCGCTGCTCTGTCCAGCGCACGTTGAAAGACGTGTCGCTCGCGCGAACCACGCTGGTGATTTGCACCGTTACCGATTCCTTGCCGATGCGGGCGAATGGGTCATTGGTGCGGGCGTAGTCGTTGAGCACCGCCGCGCCCTTGTCGGTGGTGTAGTCGTAGGCATCGAGCCAGTTCTGCCGCACCACGATGGGGTCGATGGACAGCGAGCGAACCAGCGTCACGAAGCGCGCCAGGTGGTGCGCGATCTGCGCGTCGCCGGGCCGGTACGGCGTGGCGGCCTCTCCCACGGCGCGCACCTGCCCGGCTTGATCGACCTCGATGACATAGGGCGTCACGATGGACTGCGCCGAGCGCCACACCAGGCCGCCGGCCATCAACAGCGCGAGCACTAGGCAGCCGAAGGCCATCAGGCGCCAATTCTTCGCCTGCACGCGGGCGGAGCCGATACGGTCGTCCCACACCTGGGCGGCGGCTTGATACGGGGTGGCAGGCTGCGGCGTATCGGCGTAGCGCACCTGCGGTCGTTTGAATCGCATGGGTGTTCTCCTTGAAGGTTAGGTATCGGAATCCCGCAGGCTCGGGCCTTGCCCGGAGCCGCCGCCGTCGCCGCCGCGCAGCGTGTGGGCGGCAGTGGTCGCGGCATGGGTAGCCTGCTGGCGGCGGTGCATCCGCTTGGCCCAGGCCGGTTGCTCTTGCTTCTGCGAGCCTGCGGTGCCGTCTGCGGTCTGGCCGGGGCCAGCACCGTCGCTGCCGGCTTCTGTGCCGTTCCAGCCAGCGCGGAAGGAGTCGGCCACCTTCTGCCCAACAGCGGAAGCACCAGAGGTGACGCTGCGGCCTGCGGCTTGTGCGCCAGTCTTGGCGACATTGCCGAGGCCAGCCGCCGCGCCCTTGGCACCGCCGCCGGCCGCAGCGGAACCGGCCTGGAACGCCGATCGGGCACTGCCGGCCGCCGAAGTCGCGGCACGCGCACCGGCACCGGCCAGCTTTGCGGCCGCCGGGGCCATTCGTGCCCCGGCCATGACGGCGCCGCCCACGCCCGTTACGGCGGCGCCGATGGCAACGCCGGTGCCGACAGCCCCGACCGCAGCACCAGCCATCGCGCCCGCACCAAGCTGTGGCGCACCGGACACCAGGCCGGTGGCGATACCGGGGCCGAAAATGCCCAGCGCCAGCAGCGCGAGCGAGGCCAGCATCACGACCAGCGCGTGGTCGATGGATGGTTCGTCGGGATGCACCTGGAACTCGGCGAACAGGCCTGAACCGATGCCGACGATGACGGCCAGCACCAAGACCTTGATGCCTGACGACACCACGTTGCCTAGCACCTTTTCCGCGAGGAACGAGGTCTTGTTCCAGAGTGCAAACGGGATCAAGACGAAGCCGGCGAGCGTAGTCAGTTTGAACTCGATCAGCGTGATGAAAAGCTGTACGGCCAGCACGAAGAAGCAGAGGATCACCACCAGCCAGGCGATGAACAGAACCACGATAGGGTCGATGTTCACGAACACCTCGGGGAACCCAGCCATGTCCCCGATCTGTTCCAGAATCGGCGCGGCTGCGTCGATGCCGGTCTTCGCCAGCCGGCCCGGCTGAAGGAAGTTCTCCATCGTGATGGCCGAGCCGGTAGCGGTAATTCCCAAGCCGGCGAACGAGCGGAACACGATGCTCGCCAGCCAGTTGAAGTTGCCGATGATGTAGGCGAACGCGCCGACACAGAGCACCTTGCGCAGCAGCTTGGCGATCACGTCGTCGCCCTGGCCGGTGGCGTGGCTCATGGCCCAATACAGGCCAGCGATCGTCATGTCGATGACGATGAGCGTGGCGGTGAGAAATGCCACTTCGCCCTGCAATAAGCCGAAGCCCGAGTCGATGTAGCGCGAGAACGTATCGAGGAAACGGTCGATGATGGTCACGTCGTTCATGGCGAATCCTCGGGCGGAGTGAGCGGAACGGCGCCCTCTGGCAATTCATCTGCGGGCGTATCGAAGCTCGGCGGAATCGGCGGGAGTTCAGCCAGCGAGTTGTATTCATCCGGCCCGGTATGGCCGGCGAAGAAGCGCCGCCGGAAGGCTTCAGCGGCGGCGCGGCAGGCATCCTCGCCCACGGCCTGCCGGTCGGCCGCGCATTGCCCGCGCAACGCCTTGAGCCGCACCGGATCTGCGGCCAGGGCGTCGGCCAGGTTCTCGGCCGGCTGCTGGCCGCACGCGGTCAGCAGCACGGCCATCAGGACGGAAGCGCATCGCATGGCCGCCTCCGGTCAGTTGTTATAGAAGTTGACGGACTGCGGCGTGTACGGCGTGCCGGTGCCCAGAAAGCGCCGCCGCACTTCGCGGGCGCGCTCCATAGCCGCCGCTTGCCGCGCCAGTTCCAGTGAAGCGGCCCGGTCTTGCGTGATCTGGAGCTGCTGCGCCTGGATCGACTGCTTGGCCTGCAAAGCCAGGAGCTGGTTCGTCGCCTGCATCGCTTGCAGCGCGCCGGTGGCCGACTGGCTCTGGCTCACGAGATCGGCCAGCGCGCTTTCGTCTTGGGCGAGGTTCTGCGACACCTGCGCCTGCATCCGCATCGCGGTGTGCAAGCCGTTCAAGGTGTTCTGCCAGCGTTCGCGGGCGTCCTGTGCCATGCGGTCGCCGCTGATGGTGGCGGCGTACTGTTCCGGGTACAGGCGGGCGAACGTGGCATCCATGCTCTGCACGTCGTAGGCCAAGCCGCGCGCCTCGGCGATCAGGCGCTCGGTGGTGGCGAGCGTCGAGCGCAGGCGGTTGACGATGTTGAAGTCGAGATTTGCCAGGTTCCTGGCCTGGTTCATCAACATCTGCGCCTCGTTCTGAAGCTGGTTGATCTGGTTGTTGATCTGTTCCAGCGTGCGCACGGCGGTCAGCGTGTTCTGCACGAAGTTGGACGGGTCGAACACCGTCAGCGCGGATGCGGGCTGCACGGCCAGCAGCGATACCGACAGCACGGCAGCGAGTGAGACAGAGAGCAAACGGGGCTTGGTCTTCATGGTGAAACCTCCAGCGGTTGAGAAGCGAGAAAGGAAGCTGCCGCCGGAGCGGACGGCAGCAGGTCGGCGGCCCAGCCGAGGCCGCGATGGCGCAGCCACGCGCCGGCGAAGCCGGGAGCGCCGGCCTGCGTCAGCACGCGGTCAATATCGCGTTGGTCTTGAGGGGTGGATGCGCCCGCGAATGCGAGCGCGACAGGCCCCAGGTCGAGGTCGAACAGGCGATTGCCGAGGCGCGACTGGTAGTAGTAATCGCGCTTGGGCTGTGCGGTCGCCACGATCTCAATCTGGCGGCTGTTCAAGCCGAAGCCTTCGTAGATCGTGCGAATCTGCGGCTCGGTGGCCTGCGGGTTAGGTAAGAAGATCCTGCTCGCGCAGCTTTCGATGATGGCTGGCGCGATGGTCGAGTCCTTGATGTCGGCCAGCGACTGCGTGGCAAAGATGACGCTGACGTTCTTTTTTCTGAGCGTCTTGAGCCATTGCCGGATGCGGGCCGCGAAGGACGGCTCATCGAGGAACAGCCACGCTTCATCGAGGATCAGCAGCGTGGGCGCGCCGTCAAAACGTTCGTCGAAGCGGGCGAACAGGTAGCGCAGCACTGCTTGCACGGCGGCGGGGCTGTGCATCAGTTCTTCCATCTCAAAGCCCTGCACGTCGGCCATGCCCAGCCGGTCGTGGTCAGCGTCCAGCAGCTTGCCGTGGGCGCCGCCCAACACATAGGGCGCGAGCGCTTGGCGCAGCGCGTTGGACTGCAATAACACCGACAAGCCGGTCATGGTGCGCTGCTCCACTGGCGCACCGGCAAGGCTTCGCAGCGCCGACCAAATGGCAGCCTTCTCGTCCGGGCCGACCGTCACGCCTTCGTGCAGCAGCCGGCCCTCCACCCATTCGGCGGCCCAGGTGCGGTAGCCCTCGTGGGCTATTCGCGCGAGTGGCTGGAAGGCGATGCCGCCATCGGCACCGAGGTCGTAGTGCTCACCGCCAAGGCCGAGGATGGTGGCGCGCATCGAGCGCCCCATGTCGAAGGCGAAGATCCGCGAGCCGAAGTAGCGCCGGAACTGCATGGCCAATATGGCGAGCAGCACCGACTTGCCCATGCCGGTCGGCCCGGCGACAAGGGTGTGCCCCACGTCGCCGATGTGCGTCACCAGCCGGAACGGCGTCGCGCCATCGGTGCGGGTGACGATCAGCGGCGGGCCATCGAGGTGTTCGTTCTTCTCCGGCCCAGCCCATACCGCTGACATCGGCATCATGTGCGCCAGGTTCAGCGTCGAAACGATGGGCTGACGCACGTTCGCGTATGCGTTGCCGGGGACGGACGACAGCCAGGCATCGACTGCGTTGAGGGTTTCGGGGATGGTCACGAAACCCCGGCCCTGGATGACGCGCTCCACCATGCGCAGCTTCTCGTCGGCCACGGCCGGGTCGGCGTCGAGCACCGTCACCGTGGCGGTGAGGTAGCCGAAGGCGACTTGATCGCTGCCCAGCTCCTGCAAGGCGGCATCGGCGTCGGCGGCCTTGTTGCTGGCATCGGTATCGACCAGCGGGCTTTCCTGCTGAAAGATCGTTTCGCGCAGCAGCGCGATGACGTTCTTGCGCTTGGCGAACCATTGGCGCCGCAAGCGCCCCAATTCCCGTTCCGCCTCGGCTTTGTCCAGGCACAGGAAGCGCGTACTCCAGCGATACGCAAAGCCCAGGCGGTTGAGGTCGTCCAAGATCCCCGGCCAGGTCGAGGTCGGGAAGCCTCGTACCGACACCACGCGCAGGTGCTGATCGCCCAGCATGGGCGCCAGGCCGCCGACCAGCGCGGCATCGGCCAGCAGTGCGTCGATATGGAACGGCACGTCGGGCACGCCGACGCGATAGCGCCGCGTGGAGACTGTGGCATGCAGGTAGGTCAGCGTCTGGCTATCGTCCAGCCAGGCAATCTCCGGCATCACACCATCGAGCAGGTCGAACACGCGATCGGTCTCTGCCACGAAGGAATCAAGCCGACCACGCCAGTCCACACCCTCAGTGGGCCGGTTCTCGTACAGCATCCCAGCCGCACGGGCGCGAGACTCTTGCGGCGGTAGGTGTTGCAACGTGAAGTGATAGACGCTCTCGAAATGGCCATCCGACTCCTCGAACGCCGCGCGTCGCTCCTCATCCACCAGCCAGGACAGTGGTTCGGGAAAGGAGGATTGCGGATAGCTCGATGCCCGCATCCGCTCGGCCTCGATATAGAAGGCCCAGCCAGACCCGGTACGGCGAAGCGCGTTGTTCTGCCGCGCCGACGTGGCAATCAGCTCGCCCTGTGTCGCACTGTCCAAGTCGGGGCCGCGAAACTGGAACGTGCGTTGAAACGAACCATCTTTGTTCAGCACAACGCCCGGCGCGACCAGCCCGGCCCAGGGCAGCCAGTCGGCAAGCAAGGCCGGGCGCTGACGATATTCGGCAAGGTTCAGCATGGCGTCCTCCCCTCACACGTCCAGAAGCGGGCGGTGTTTGATATGCCGCGCGAAGACCTGCATGAACTGCGGATCGACGCGCGCACCCCATACGGCCAGCGAGTGGCCGACGATCCAGAGCACCACGCCGGGAATCCACAGTTGCAGGCCCAGCCCGACGGCGGCGGCTAGCGTGCCGTTGGCAATCGCCACGGTGCGCGGCGCACCGCCCAGCAGGATCGGCTCGGTCAGCGAGCGATGCAGCGGCACTTCAAAGCCCGGAAGATCGGTGGCCTTACTCATACGACGGCCCCTCCGGAGAAGCTGAAGAACGACAGGAAGAACGAGGACGCGGCGAACGCGATGGACAGGCCGAACACGATCTGGATCAGCTTGCGAAAGCCGCCGCTGGTATCACCGAACGCCAGCGCAAGCCCCGTCGAGATGATGATGATCACCGCCACGATCCGGGCGACTGGCCCTTGGATGGATTCGAGGATGGAGGTCAGCGGCCCTTCCCACGGCATCGAGGAACCGGCGGCCTGCGCCGTGCCCGCCAGCAACAGCATCAGCGCGGCCAGCAGCAGCCCTTGCCCTGCGGGACGGGCCAGGTGGCGCAGCCGCGCCATGCTGGACAGGCGAGAAATAGGATTTACGGAAAGACGGAAAGCATCAACGTGCGTCATGGCAGTTCTCCAGGTTGGTCAGGGGTCGAGGAAGGCGCAGCGGCAGCGGCTGCAAGAGGAACCGGCGGCAGCTCGGGAAACGGCGTTTCCAGCGCATCTGTCAGGCGATAGCCCGCACCGTCGAAGCCGACGACACGGGAGATGGTTTCGACGTGACGTTTGCGGCCACGGCCTGCGATGTGAATCACCACGTTGACCGCCTCGGCGATCAGGGCGCGGGGCGGATTCACTGCCACTTCGAGGATCAGTTGCTCCAGACGCAGCAGTGCGCCCAAGGCGGAGCCGGCATGGATGGTGGCAATGCCGCCGGGGTGGCCGGTGCCCCAGACCTTCACCAAGTCCAGGGCTTCGCCGCCACGCACTTCGCCGACGATCACGCGGTCAGGCCGCAGGCGCATCGTGGCCCGCACCAGCTCGGTCATTGTGACGACGCCGGCGCGGGTGCGCAGCGGCACATGGTCGCGGGCCGCGCATTGCAGCTCGATGGTGTCTTCGAGCACCAGCACGCGGTCGCCTGTGGCGGCGATCTCGGCCAGCAGCGCGTTCGCCAGCGTGGTCTTGCCGGTGCTGGTGCCGCCGGCGATCAGGATGTTCTGCCGCTCGCGCACGGCGCGGCGCAGGAACTCGGCCTGCCCGGCGGTCAGGATGCCGTCGGCCACGTAGCGATCCAGGCCGATGATGCTCACGGCCCGCTTGCGTAGCGCGAAGGCTGGCCCCGGGGCGGCCGGAGGCAGGATGCCCTCGAAACGCTCGCCGGTTTCCGGCAACTCGGCGGTCAAGAGCGGCTGGCCGCGATGCACCTCCGCGCCGACATGCGCGGCGACCAGGCGGATGATGCGTTCACCATCGGCCTCGGGCATCTCCACGCCCAGCGGCGAGCGACCCGACGACAGCCGATCCACCCACAGGGTGCGATCGGGGTTGAGCATGATTTCCACAACATCCGGATCTTCGAGCGCAGCGGCGATCAGCGGCCCCATCGCCGTGCGCAGCATCTGGATGCGGCGATCCTGGGACGCCGCGGCGGATGAGCGAGATTCAGGCGGAATCTGCGGAACGGCACTCATGACGCACGCTCTGCAGCTCGCTCATCGGCGGACGCCATCGCTGCTGCGTCATCCATCCGCATCGGATCGGGGTGCAGTTCCTCCACCACGTCGCGCACCAGACTGCGGCCACGCAGCAGGTGGCGACCCAACTGCTCGACGAACTGCTCGAAGCGCGCTTTGCCCTGGGCGCGGGCCGCGTCCTTGTGGGCTTCTGGCACCGGCGTGCTGATGGTCAAGAAATAGCGGATGAACAGCGCCAGCGTTTCGATCTGGATGTTCTGGTCGCGCTCCATGCGTTCGGTCTGCCGCGACAGTCGATCCAGCCGCTTGGCAATGGCGGCCTCACGCTGGTCGCCCGCATCGGGTGACAGCCAGGACGCCAAGGCCGCTGCGACGATGGAGGACTTGGACACGCCTTTCTTGGCGGCAAGTTCATCCAGGCGCTTGGCGTGCTCGGGCTGGATGAAAAGATTGAGGCGGTATTGGCTCATAGGTCGATTCCGTCGTTGGGGTCGAGAGAAGCCAGCCGGGCCGTGCGCTGCATGGCCGGGTCGAGCTGGCCGGGAAGCGGGAGCGCCAGGTCGTCGTCATCGAGCAGCTCCAGGTCGTTCGCACACGCGTCCAACTCGGGCTCGTAGGCGACGGTTTCGGAGAGTTCGAGCTGGCGGCGCGGGCCGCCGTCATCGGTGCCGCCCGGACCATCGGCGGATACCGAGGTCGGCGCCGTAGGTACGGCCGGGATCGCCAAGCCGCTCCAGTCGTCGGGGCGGGCTGGCGGCGCGTCGGCGTACCTCCCGACTGCGAGCACGGGCGGTGGCAGGACGCGATCCTTGAAATTGGCGTCGACGTAGTAACGCAGCTTCTTCGCGCGGATCGGGGCAACGCTGGACACCATGACTACGGCGTCCTCAGGTGGAAGCTGCATCACCTCGCCGGGCGTCAGCAGCGGACGTGCAGTTTCCTGACGCGACACCATCAGGTGCCCCAGCCACGGAGCGAGGCGGTGGCCCGCGTAGTTGCGCTGCGCGCGAAGCTCGGTGGCGGTGCCGAGGGTTTCGGAAATCCTTTTCGCCGTCCTTTCGTCGTTGGTGGCGAAAGTCACCCGGACATGGCAGTTGTCGAGGATGGAATGGTTCTGCCCATACGCCTTGTCGATCTGGTTCAGGCTTTGAGCGATGAGAAAGCTGCGGATGCCGTAGCCGGCCATGAAGGCAAGCGCGGACTCGAAAAAATCGAGGCGACCCAGCGCCGGAAACTCGTCCAGCATCAGCAGCAGCTTGTGCCGGCGCGCGATGCCATCGCTGCCGTCGAGCGATTCGGTCAGCCGCCGCCCGATCTGGTTCAAGATGAGCCGGATCAGCGGCTTGGTGCGGCTTATGTCGGAGGGCGGCACCACCAGATAGAGCGATACCGGGTGCTCGGCGGAAATCAGGTCGGCGATGCGCCAATCGCAGCGCGATGTGACTTCGGCCACGGTCGGGTCGCGGTACAGGCCGAGAAACGACATGGCGGTGGAGAGCACGCCCGATCGCTCGTTGTCCGACTTGTTGAGCACTTCGCGGGCAGCGGATGCGACAACCGGGTGAGGCGCATCGCCCAGGTGCTTCGTCGTCATCATCCGGTGCAGCGTCAGCTCGAACGGACACGCCGGGTCGCTGAGGAAGTTGGCGACGCCGCGCAGCGTCTTGTCCTCGCCTGCGTACAGAACATGCAAGATTGCACCGACCAGTAGCGCGTGGCTGGTCTTCTCCCAATGATTGCGCTTCTCTAACGCACCTTCAGGGTCAACCAGAATGTCGGCGATGTTCTGCACGTCGCGCACTTCATGTGCGCCGCGCCGGACTTCAAGCAGCGGGTTGTAGGCGGCCGACTGCCTATCGGTGGGGTTGAAAAGCAGGCAGTGCGAAAAGCGCGAACGCCAGCCCGCCGTGATCTTCCAGTTCTCTCCCTTAATGTCGTGAATGACGGCGGACGCCGGCCACGAAAGCAACGTAGGCACCACCAAGCCCACGCCCTTGCCCGAGCGCGTGGGTGCGAAGCTCAGGACATGTTCCGGCCCCTCATGTCGGAGGTATTGGTCGTCGTGTTGGCCGAGGAAGACGCCCGCCGGGAGGGTCAGTCCAGCTTTGCGGATGTCGACGGCATCGGCCCAGCGTGCCGAACCATAAGTCGTAACCAGCCGCGACTGCCGAGAACGCCATACCGACATGGCGATGGCGACGAGTAAAGCGAACAAACCGCTACCACCCGCAATCGCACCGCCTGTGTCGAAGACGTGCGGCGCGTAGGCATCAAAGAAGAACCACCATTCGAACAAGCGCCACGGGTGATAAACCGGTACACCTAGAAGATCGAACCAGGGCGATCCGAGGCGTACTTGATAGCCAAGGGTCGCTGCTGTCCATTGTGTGGCGCCCCAGACGCCGGCGATCACGATGCCGATTACCACAGCGATCTGGCCGAACAGAACGTTCGTCCCTTGCATGACCTGTCCTCCGATTTCTCCTGCGCTGGTGTCTCATTGAAAGCGTTGCACAGGGGGTGTCGCAGGCGTCAGGATCGGTTCTGGGCTAGTGCCGGTCAAAGACCGTTCGCAGCACAATGGTCGAGGGAAAAGAAAGAATGAGCGCGGTGGCGAGTCAAAGAAAAGCGCCGCAAGCGAAAGCGCACTGCGGCGCATACAGAGTTCCAAGCAAGTTACCCAAAAAAAGCCGTCAATGGGCCTTGCTTCCACTCATAGGCAATATTTAGATATCATGAAAAACGATGATATTTAAGATTGGAATAAAAATGAAAAATATCAAGAGTATGGATCTCAACTTGCTCAAGGCGCTGGACGCATTGTTAGACGAACGCAATGTGACACGGGCGGCGGCCCGTCTGGGACTAACCCAGCCGGCCTTGAGTGGCATGCTGACGCGGTTGCGCGAGAGCTTCGGTGACCCGCTTTTCGCGCGCTCGCAGCGGGGTATCGTTCCAACGCAGCGGGCGCTGGATCTAGGGATGCCTGTCAAGCAGGTGCTCGCCGAAATCGACGCGCTGCTCCAGCCACCTTCCTTCAATCCGGCCACCGCACAACTGACCTTCTCCATCGCCGCGACGGACTATGCGCTGCGTGCCGTTGCTGTCCCATTTCTATCGGCACTTAAACGGCACGCACCGCGTGTACGAGTCTCATTAGTGCCAGTCGAGAGCGGGCAGCTACAGAACCAGCTTGAGCGCGGTCAGATCGATTTAGCCCTCCTGACGCCAGAGATCACTCCGCCAAATCTGCATGCCCGAGAGCTGTTCAAGGAACACTATGTGTGTGTCCTGCGGGAAGACCATCCTGCGGCTATGGGGCGCAAGCTGACCGTTAAACAGTTCTGTGCTCTCGACCATGCGCTTGTTTCCTACGATGGTGGAGGTTTCCGCGGCGTCACCGACGATGCGCTAGAACAGTTGGGCAAACGACGCAGCGTCACACTGTCGGTCAAGAGCTTTCTGATCTTGCCAGACATCCTGCGTGCCAGTGACATGGTTGCGATCTTGCCGAGCCGCTTGGTCGCCGGTATGGACAAGCTGGCTATCTCCCTGCCGCCGGTGAAGATACCGGGGTTCACCAAGACGGCTGCTTGGCACGAACGCACCCATCACGATCCAGCACATCGCTGGATACGAGCACTGCTGTTCACTTCCTGTGCTAACAACAAGTAGGCAAGATCGCTCCTATCGTCATGCTCAGCACAACTCTACCTCGCACTACAAATAAGCAATCAGTCGGCTCAATTGGAGACGCGCCCTTTCGTAGCGCCGCTGCGAGATAGCCTAGTCGGTGGATGGCAGAACCTAGGCCTTGATATCATATTTTATGATATCAAAAATAGAAACTTAGGATTTCACTTATTGCAGATGGAGGCTCATGATTTGCTCCATGACCACTTGAATGACGCAGCCACCCCTGTTGCGTCATCGACATTTTGTGAAGGAGCTTCGATATGAGCAAGCAACAGAACGCCATCCTCTGGCCCGAAGGCTACACGCCGGGCTTTACTGAGAATTTCGCCTCCAATGAGATCATCGCCGCCGGCTTGAGCGCGGCCGACGTATGGCCTCTACTCGTCACACCATCGCTGTGGCCAAGCTACTACGCCAACTCGGCTAACGTGTGCTTTCATGACGGCAAAGGCCCGGTACTGGCCGACGGCGATCGGTTTTACTTCGAGACCTTCGGCTTCCCGGTAGAGGGGCAGTGCAACGAATACGTGCCACCTGCGGATGGGCAACCCGGCCGCGTGGCCTGGCACGGCTGGTCCGGCGAGGAAGGCACAGATACGCGCCTGGATGTGCATCACGCCTGGCTGGTTGAGAACCTGGACGGCAGGCGCGTGCGCATCCTCACGCAGGAAACTCAGAAGGGCAAACCGGCCGAGGAGCTGCACAACGCCAAACCCAACCCGATGATCAACGGCCATCAGGACTGGCTCGACAGCTTGGTCGAGGCAGCGCGCAAAGCCAAGCAGGCGTAGTGGTCTCCGGCCGCTTGATCCCAAGCGTCTGAACGGAGAAAACCATGATGAGAACTCCCCTCAGGATTCTGCTGGTCCTGACTTCGCAGGCAACGATGGGCGACGAACTGCTCAACCGCGAATGGTTCCGCAGTCGGACCGAAGCGAAGGTGCTGATCGAACGTTGGCGACAGTTCTACAACGAGCAGCGGCCGCATAGCGCGCATGCTTACAAACCGCCGGCGACGATCCGGCGCAACTGGATCCAATCCGATAGCATCCCCTCCGAACTCACTGCCTGACTGGCTACAAAGTTCGTACTCAGGTCACCTTGGCGCAGGCACTGAAGGTGGAGCCACCCGGAATGGGTGCTCCCACCGCCTTACGCGCACTGGCTCGAACTCTCCCGAGGCGCCGGCAAGCTCGTCACATAGCGACTAGAGAGAGGAGGTGACCGTACGAGTTCCCAGCGCCCGATCCACTCTGGGAGCTGGGTCGCCTAGCGACTACGCTACCAATGGAGCTAGCGATCAACTCGATAACTTGAGCGTGATAACGCCCAGGATGATCAACGCCACGCCAAGGTATCGCATCAGGGAGGTTGGGTCGCCATAGAAATGAATTCCGACTAAGAAAGTTCCCGCCGCTCCGATACCCGTCCACACCGCATAAGCAGTCCCAATCGGTATCTGACGCTGAGCAAGCCATAGGAAGGCGCCGCTAATTGTCATGAAAGAGACGGCTACTGCGACCCCACTCCAACGCGATGTTGGCTCTTGCGCCATTTTCAGCCCGACCGGCCATCCGATTTCAAACAATCCAGCCAAAACAAGATAGATCCAACCCATTGCGATTCTCCTTCAAATTTTTCATATCCGGCATACATACTCCGGCATGACCACCAGCTTAGAACTTCGGCGGCTCTTTAGGCGTGGTGTGGGGCACATCGCCATCTTCGTAAAAGCGCTTTCGCGTAGCCTCGGCAACCCGGTTACATAGTTGGTCGCCCAGCATTGGTCGATCCAACTTGCATTGCTTGCGCAACTCTTTCAGACGCTCAGGATTGAGCGCTAATTCATCGACTGTCGGAAGGTTGGCTTTATCTGGTTTCCCAGATGGGCTGCAGGCTGCCAATGTCGAGGAAAGCAATATGAGAGCAATCTTCTTCATGGTTAATTTTCTTTGGGAGATTGTGTGATGGTTTACCGCCGACCTTTGGCATCTGGAGATTTGATCGAATGAACGCGTTCCATGAAGCGAGTCAGCATTTCTGACGGCTCGCTGGCCGGCCGTAGTAGATAGGTCGTGAGCATTGGCGAACGTCCAGTCAGCGGCCGTGCGACCACCCCCTGTTCCCTGCTGGCTGTGATATGCGCGCCTCCTGTGAGGCCTAGTGCAAGTCCCGCCGAAACCAGGACCATCATTAGATCGCTGGAAGTCACGCGTTCGGCAATCAGTGGCTCTATGTCCACGCGACGTAGCACCCGTTCAACTTGCCGAGCATGGCCCTCACACGCCACCGCGTCGCAGAGCACCAGCGGATACCGCAACAGCTCTTCTAGGGGAATCTGTTTGTGGGATAGCAAGGGGTGCCGTGCGGGCACAGCTACCATCAGAGGGTCACTCCACACCGGCACGGCGATGATGCCTTCGCCGACTTCATCCGATTGAGCGAAGCCGAGATCGTACAGTTCGCCACACAATCCCTTGATTTGCTGTGCCAAAGGCACCTCGAAGAAGCGAACTTCCACTTCCGGCTCTTCCTGCCGGCAGAGCGCCAACAACGCAGGCAGGCGCGATGGCGTGATTCCATCAGACAATGCAATACGGAGCTGGCAATGAAAGCCATTGGCTGCGGCGTTCACACTGTCGCGCGCCTGCTGCAAAGCTGCGAAGACACGCGGCACGCTCTCAAAGAAGAGCCTGCCCGCACGAGTCAAGCGGGTGCTCCGAGTGGTTCTCGCAAATAGCGCTACGCCCAACTCTTCCTCAAGTTCCTTGATGGCGCGCGACAGCGGCGATGTCTCTATGTGGAGGCGCTCTGCGGCTCGGGCAAAGTGCAGCTCCTCTGCCACCGCCAGAAAGTAGCGCAGGTGTCGAATTTCCATGTTCGCATTCCTCATCACTCAGGCCTCACCACCTTCGCCTTGCGTCACGCTATTTAGCTAGCCTTCGCAAGCTGCTCCAGCATGTTTCTGCGATCAAACAGGAGAGCCGGATAATGCTTTTGCCAGGACGCCCCATTGCATGGCTGTCTCGGCCCGCGTGCGGATCAGCGAAGCCTGCGCTGACAGCACCCCGGCCTCAGCCTCGGCCACCACCGTGGCGTCCACTTGTCCCGCCTCGAACAGACGTCGGCTGCGATCGAGCTGACGCTCCGCGACTGCGACACCCTCGGCCTGATGCTCCAGTGCTGCGTGCTGCGTATGCCAACCGAGATATGCGTTCTCTACGTCCTGCAAAGCACTCAACAAAGTGCGCTCGAACTCCGCACGGGCAGCTCGGCTGCGCGCCTCTCCGGTCTCGATGCCGGCACGGATCGCGCCACCATCGAAGATCGGCAACGACACCCCGGCCCCAAGTGAAAAAATGTTTCCAGTGATGCGGGTTCCCACACTCTCTACGCGCTGCCGTCCGCCGCTCAGGTCCAACACCAGCCTGGGGAAGCGTTCGCCTTCGGCTGCGTTCCAGCGCGCGGTTTCGGCGGCGAACTTCGCTTCGGCGGCGCGCACGTCGGGCCGCTCACTCAGCAGGTCCGCAGGTATGCGTGTCGGTGTCCAGTCCGGGACGGCGAGCGACGCAAGAGTTGGGGAAGCTGCAGGCGCTCCGGGCGTTTGTCCCACTAGTACATCGAGTGCATGCGTCGCCTCGCCGCGCGCACGCCGCAGTTGCTCTTGCTCCACGCGCAGTGCGACGACGCCGGCGCGGGTACGCTCGATGTCGAAGCCGGTAGCTTGTCCGGCCTCGAACTTCCGTTGCATCAGCAAGACGAGTCGTTCTGCGGATGCCAGCCGCGCCGCGGCTAGCGCTTCGAGCTCACTGGCTTGGCGCTGCTGCACAGCCGCCGACACTGTTTCAAACGCGACCTGCCACCGCGTGGCAACCCACGCTTGTTCGGCTGCCACCGCATCCAGGCGCGCACCTTCTGCTGCCTGCGAAAGCCGTCCCGACAGGTCTGCCTCCCACGATGCGGACAACGTGGCGCGGCCATCATTGCCGATTGCAACGTTCTCTGAATAGTCGCGTCCTCGAGTTGCCTGCGTGCCCGCGGACAACGAGGGGAGCAGGGAGGCCCGTGCTCGCCGCGTGGCGGCCGATGCCTCGTCCACGCGCGCTCGCGCAATCGTCAGTTCGGTATTGCGCTCCAGCGCCGCCCGGACCAAGGCATTGAGGTGCGGATCGCCGTAGGCCGTCCACCAATCGACGGGAAGAGTACGGCGGGACGATTTGTCCAAGATGCCTTCACCTCCCTCTTCATTTGAGAAATGGGCCGGTACATCCAGGCGAGGTGGATCGGCAGAGTGCGGGGCATGGCTGCAGGCCGCAAGAAGCAGTAGCGGAGAAATCATGGCAATGAGGCGATAGCGTTCAAGAATTTGAGACATGGCAGCTCCTTGCGTTCCGAAAAAGTCTTGACGGACTGTTGTATGGCTTCTACTATACCGTCTGGACTGTATATGACTCAAGCTTTTTTGGAGCACGACCATGCCGCCCCGCGCGAAAACAAAGTTGCCCCCCCCGTCCACTGCCCATAGCAGCGCCGATGCGCAGCCCGGCCTCCAGCAAGGAGTCCAGCGAACTCGCGACCGCATCCTGCAGGCCGCCCGCGAACTGGTGCTGGAGGAAGGTGCCAGTCGCTTGACACTGGACGCCGTCGTTGTGCGGGCCGGGTTGAGCAAAGGGGCGTTTCTCTATCACTTCAAGACCAAACGCGATTTGTTCGTGACACTGATCGACGAGATGATCCGGGCGTTCGACGCGGTACAAGCCAATCACGAGCGCAGGTTTGCCGGAGATCCGGACCCCTGGCTGTCGAGCCAGGTGGAAGCGATGCCCGACGACGAGATGCAGAAGATGGGCGCAGCGCTGCTCGCGGCAGCTGCGGAAGATCCAACACTTCTCGACCCACTGCGCGAGTGGTACCGCGTGCAGTACGAACGCGTGCGTCGATCCCCGCGTGGCACCGAGACCGCGGCACTCATCATGCTGGCATTGGATGGCGCCCTGTTCGCCGATCTTCTGGGTTTGCCAATACTCGCACCCGCAGAGCGGCGGCATTTCTTTCGGGCGCTCCAGGATCTCGCCTCGGGCCATCTCGAACTTGTCCCGGCAAAAGGACGCACATGAGTCGCGTCCGTAGCGGTGTCATGACCGCGTGCGCACCGCGCTCCTTGGCGGTTGCTTGCACACTATCCATTTCGACTCTGCTCTCAGGGTGCGGAAACTCGCAATCCACCGTATCCGAGCCTCCGCGCGCAGTGAAGCTCGCCGCCGCGCAGTCGGATCTCCCGCATAGCTCTCGCATCGAATTGACTGGCTCGGCGCGAGCAACCGAGCGCAGCATCCTAGGATTTGAAACAGGAGGACGGATCGCCAAGTTGAACGTCGACGTGGGTGAACGGTTCTCCCGCGGCCAAGTCCTGGCAGAACTTGATGCGCAACCTGACCGGCTTCGCGTGACACAAGCGCAAGCATCCCTGGCGGCCGCCGAAGCCGGCCTGATGGATCGACGTGTACAGACAGATCAACAGCGCCGGTTGCTCGAAAGCGAAGTCATCTCCCCTGCTGCGTTCGAGAGCGCGAAGGCGCAGCTAGCGGTCGCAGAGGGTCAAGCGCGCACTGCCAAGGCGGCGCTTGGCCTGGCCGAACGAGCACAACGTGGCACGATGATCGTCGCTCCTTTCGATGGTGTCGTGGCGGAAAAGCTGGCTTTGGCGTTCACCGACATTGCTGCTGGTGCGCCGGTATTTCAGGTCGACGGCGTGCGCAGTGGCACTGAGATCATCGCGAACGCGTCTACTACACAGGCACCTCACATAGATGTCGGCCAACGCGCAGAACTGAGCTGGAGCGGAGCCGAACAACCAATCCGAGCGGTGGTACGTCGTGTCGGTCTGCGCGCCGAAAATGGCTCGCTCCTACCCGTGGTGCTAGTGCCTGAAGATAACGCGCAAGCGCGCGCACTTCGGCCAGGTATTCCCGTACAGGTCGTGCTCGACGCACCTGCGGCAACCTCCAAGACCTCTCGGCCCGAGACTGTATCCATACCTTATGCCTCGCTGGTGCTCGGCACGAAGCCGGGCGAGGCTTCCGTCTTCGTCTACACCCCTGAAGATAAGAAGGTGCACCGTCGCGCGGTGCGCTTCACGCCGGTACAGGAAGGAGACAGCGCGCGCGTCCTCGCTGGACTCAAGCCCGGCGAGACGGTGGTTGCCGCCGGAGGAGGATGGCTCACCGATGGACAGCCAGTGACACCACTGGAAGCCACCACTCAATTGACCAAGCGCTAACGCGATCCACCAGGTTACTTCATCATGAAGATCACCGAGATGGCGCTGCGCGCCAGTCGACTTACCTACTTTGTAGCGCTCATCATTTTCGTCGCCGGCATCGCGACCTTCCTGAATTTTCCTTCTCAGGAGGAGCCGACTGTCACGGTCCGCGATGCGATGGTCACGGCGTTGAACCCGGGGCTGCCCGCCGAACGCGTTGAGCAACTCATTGCCCGGCCGATCGAGGAGCGCTTGCGCGAACTGGCAGAGGTCAAGCGCGTGACGAGCACCGTGCGCGCAGGCAGCGCCATGATCCAGGTCACGATCTGGGACCGCTACACCGACTTGGCACCGATCTGGCAGCGCGTCCGGGCCAAGGTCGCCGATTCGAAGGATGCCTTACCACAGAGCACGATGGGGCCTTTCGTCGACGAAGACTTCGGCCGCGTCGCGGTTGCCTCGATTGCGGTCACTGCACCAGGTTACTCCATGAGCGAGATGCGCGTCGCGCTCAAGCAGATGCGCGACCGCCTGTACACCGTGCCTGGTATTGAGCGCATCACTTTCTACGGCCTGCAGGAAGAGCGCGTCTATCTCGAATTCGATCGGCCTAGGCTCGCGCGATTGGAGCTGACACCACAGGGGGTGATCGACCAACTCGTCAAACAGAACGTCGTCGCTTCGGGTGGACAAATTGTTGTCGGCGGCATCAATGCAACCTTGGCGGTCAGTGGCGAAGTGCGTGACGCTCCCTCCCTGCGAGCAATGCCGATCGCGCTGCCACGACCGCAAAGTAGTACGGCGCCCGTGCCGACGATCGCATTGGGTGAACTGGCGCAGGTGAGTGTGCGGCCAGCCGATCCGCCGGAATCTGCTGCCATCTACAAAGGCCAGCCCGCTGTCGTCATGGCGGTTTCGATGGCCTCCGGTCAGAACGTGGAGCAGTTCGGAAAAGCGCTCAAAGCACGGGTTGCAGACCAGGAGAAGCTGCTGCCGGCGGGTTTCGATCTGTCATACGTCACTTTCCAGGCCGATGTCGTCAAGCACGAGATGGGCAAAATGAACCACGTCATGATGGAGACGATCATCGTCGTCCTCGGTGTCGTCGTGCTATTTCTCGGTTGGCGCACCGGGATCATCGTGGGCATGATCGTGCCGTTGACGATCCTCAGTGCACTCATCGTCATGCGCGCGATGAACATCGAGCTTCAGAACGTCTCGATGGGCGCCATCATCATTGCGCTCGGCTTGTTGGTGGACAACGGCATTGTGATTGCCGAAGACATCGAACGCCGCCTGGCCGGTGGCGAAGATCGTAAGCATGCCTGCCTCGAGGCGGGCCGCACGCTCGCCATTCCGCTGCTCACGTCCTCGCTCGTGATCGTGATCGTGTTCTCGCCGTTCTTTTTTGGCCAGAACGCCACGAGCGAGTATCTGCACAATCTCGTGGTCGTGCTGGCACTGACGTTGTTCGCTTCGTGGCTGCTGTGCCTGACTGTCACGCCCCTATTGTGCTACCACTTCGCCAAACCCCATCACAAGCAGGAGCAGGGCGACGCCTATGACACCCGCTTCTACCGTGGCTACCGGCGCGTACTGGAGTGGGTGCTCCACCATAAGGCGGTCTATGTAGCGTCGATGATCGCGGCGCTTGCCATTGCGCTGTATGGCTTCACCACCCTGCCGTACGATTTCATGCCCAAGTCCGACCGGCTTCAGTTCCAGATTCCGGTGCAGCTCGCCCCCGGTACCGACTCGCGCGAAACGCTCGCCCGCGTGAAGCAGATCAGTGGTTGGCTGGGCGACACGAACATCAATCCAGAAGTCTCCGATCACATCGGCTACGTCGCCGATGGTGGCCCGCGCTTCATCCTTAGCCTGAATCCACCACTGCCGGCATCGAACATCGCGTACTTCGTTGTCACATTGAAGCCGAAGAGCGACATCGACGCCGTCCTCGCCCGCACCCGCAGCTACTTTGCGCAAGCACATGGCGACGTGCGCGCCGAGCCCAAGCGTTTCTCGCTCGGTGCGACCGAGTCAGGGACTGCCATTTATCGCGTCAGCGGTCCGGATGAGGAGGTATTGTTGGGGGCCGCGTCCAAAATCGAAGCAGCGCTGCGCAAGCTGCCCGGCACCATCAACGTCAAGAACGATTGGGATACGCGCGTTGGCCGCATCGACGTACGGGTCGACCAGGACCGCGCGCGTCGGGCGGGCGTGACGACTGAAGACATCGCTGGCGGGCTGGATGTCCGCTACAGCGGCAGATCGATCTCGGTTATTCGCGACGGTGACACCTCCGTCCCGATCGTCCTGCGCAGTATCGTAAGCGAGCGTCGCAGCACGGCAGACGTAGGCGCGACGCTCATCTATCCCACCAACGGCGGTCCAGCGGTGACGCTGGCTCAGGTCGCAGACGTATCGCTCGCGAGCGAGCCCTCGGTCATCCAACGGCGCAATCTCATCCGCACGATCACCGTGCAAGGACAGAACACCTCTTACACCGCCCAGGAGATCATCAACCGCCTGGCGCCTAGCGTCGCTGCCCTGGACCTGCCCGCGGGCTACTCGGTTGAACTTGGCGGCGAGATCGAGGAAGCCGCCGAATCGAACGCCGCGCTGTCGACCTACATGCCCCTCGCATTTCTGGCGATGCTGATGCTGTTCGTATGGCAGTTCAATTCTTTCCGCAAGCTCGGTGTGATCCTCGCGACGATCCCTTTCACGCTTATCGGCGTGGTATTGGCTCTGAAGCTGACCGGCACACCTTTCAGCTTCATGGCGACCTTCGGCGTACTGGCCCTGTTCGGGATCATTGTCAACAACGCCGTGCTCTTGCTGGAACGCATCGACCAGGGGCTAGCGGAAGGCCTGCCACGCCATGAAGCCTTGGTTGGGGCCGCGATACAACGGCTTCGTCCAATCGTGATGACCAAGGTCACCTGCATTTCGGGACTGGTGCCACTCATGCTCTTCTCCGGACCATTATGGAAAGGGATGGCGATCGCGATGATCGGTGGGCTGGCACTCGGAACGCTGGTGACGTTGGGCTTGATTCCGCTGCTTTACGAAGTCCTGTTTGGAATCAAGCGAATTGGGCCGTGGAACCTGAGTGTCGCCACCGCGCATGGAGATCGCTCATGAGTCTCTTGCGAGCCGCCGCGTGCTGCGCATTCTCAGAATTCGTATGCACCCACGCTTCATGCGTATGTCTCGCTAGGCTTATGCGATTCAGCACCCATCCGCTGATCTGGAAATCCTGGTCGATTGTCATTGCCGCAGGGGTTCTAGGAGCGGGCTATCCACTGGGCCTGCGGGCCATCACGGCGGGCGGTCCGATGCGCTGGGTCGGCCTCTGTGTGGCAGTGACGTGCATGGCGGCCAGCGGCGCACTTTTGTGGTTCGCGCTCAAGCGGATTCCGATCAGCGCGGCCTCTGCAGCCTGGGCAGGAATCGGGCTACTTGGAAACTTGGGCGTCGGCGCCCTCCTACTAGGCGATGTCGCATCGGTAACGCGCTGGTCTGGCACCGCCCTCATCGCAGCAGGCATTGCCTGTCTTAGTTTCGTTTGATCAAGGAGACCCATTATGAAGAGCAAAACTGCATTGATCCGCGGCGGCATCTTTTTTTGCGTAGCAGGCGCGCTCTCTGGATGCGCGACCAACAGCATGACGCGCTCCGGATTTCTCGGCGACTACGAGAAGTTATCGCCGACACGATACGAGAACGTACTGATGTACCGCGCAGCGGGATTCGAGCCCAAGCGTTATGCCGCTGTCGTGGTGGAAGAAGCGCAGATCAAGACCGCCTCGGGTCGCATCGATGGGCTCGATGACGCGCAGCAGCGCGAAGTGCTAGACCATGTGACGAGCGAACTGAAACGCCAGGAAGGCAAAAGTCCCGCCCCCCCAGGTGGCGCGGGACAGGTTCGGGTGCGTGTAGCGGTCACCGAACTGCAGACACCGAATCGGGCAGTCAATGCAATGACGACCCTGCTGGTTGGACCCGTGACGACGGGTGGTGCCAGCCTAGAGTTCGAAGCAGTCGATTTAAGGACGGGACGCCGGGTTGCTGCCGCCAGTTGCTTCGAGCGCGGCAACGTCATTAAAGAGTTCGCCGGTTCGTACACATTGCTGGGTCATGCCAAAGCGGCGATCACGAACTGCATCGAGCGCATCGACAGCGCTTGGCGGGACACGCAGCCATGAGCAACGCTTCACAGGCTTGGCTCCGGCAGGATGCCATGGTCGGCGGTGATCACAAATGGCTGGCGGGTGGCGACTGGACGATAGAGCACTACGCCAGTCTGGCAAAATCCGTGTCCGCCGCCCGCATCAGTCATGCCGAGGGGTACGCCACTCCCTTACTCGACTGGACGCAAGTCCAGAGACTGGACACCGCCGGCGCGGCTCTGCTGGTGGAAATTCTCGGGCCAGACTCGATACTCGACCGGCCGGAGGCAGCTCCAAATCTGTCCTCGGATCGCCTCGCCCTAATGAGAGCGCTGGCCGCCGCTGCTACCGATCAGCAGAAGACGGAGAAAGCAGCGGTGAGCGGGAATCCTCTGCTCCGCGGTCTGGGACGCATAGGCCTGACCTTGGAACAGGGCTGTCGTGCGTGTCTTGGTCTGGCCGGGTTCGTGGGCCAGATCATCGAAACATGGAGCCGTACCGTTCGTCACCCGCGTCGCTGGCGCGCGACCTCGGTGATCGCTCAAATCCAGCGATCAGCGGTGGACGCCATTCCCATCGTGGCGCTACTGAGCTTCATGGTAGGAATGGTGGTGGCGTTCCTGGGAGCAACGGTGCTGGCCAACTTCGGTGCGAGCATCTTCTCGGTGCATCTGGTCGCCTTCTCGTTCATGCGCGAGTTCGGAGTGCTGCTCCCGGCCATATTGATTGCAGGCCGTACCGCAAGCGCGTACACCGCCCAAATCGGTTCGATGAAGGCAAATGAAGAGATCGATGCGCTTCGCTCCAACGCGCTCGACCCCATCGAGTTACTGGTGCTGCCACGCGTGCTGGCGCTTCTTGTGTCCTTGCCACTGCTCACCTTAGTAGGCATCTTGGCTGGCATTGCGGGCGGCGCCACCGTATGCGCACTGAGCTTGGAAATTCCTCCCGCACAGTTCCTTGCCATCGTGCAGGAAAAAATCGAGGTGCGCCATTTTCTTGTCGGAATGAGCAAGTCCCCGCTCTTCGCGGTGATGATCGCCGCTATCGGCTGCCATGAAGGGTTCAAGGTCGCCGGTAGCGCTGAGTCGGTAGGCGACCACACGACGTCTAGTGTCGTGCAATCAATCTTCATGGTGATCCTGATAGACGCCATCGCTGCACTGTTCTTCATGGAGATGGGCTGGTGAGCGCGGTGAAGCAAGACACCGACAACGGTGTGCGACACGCTATTGAAGTGCGCGGCCTGGACAACAGGTTTGGAACCCAGCAGGTCCATCAGGACCTAGACCTGGACGTGCGGCGCGGGGAAATCCTTGGCGTGGTGGGAGGGTCAGGCACCGGGAAATCCGTGCTCTTGCGTAGCGTCGTCGGGCTGCAGAAGCCGCATTCGGGCGTGGTCCGTATCGGGGGGCGCGACCTACTGCGAGCCCAATGGCTTGCGCGCGCGCGTATGGAGCGAAGGTTCGGCATTCTGTTCCAGAAGGGCGCGTTGTATTCATCGCTGACCGTCTTGGAGAACGTCGCTCTTCCTTTGATCGAGCATGTCGGTCTGGCGCGGCCTCTTGCCGAGCGTTTGGCAAGAAGCAAGCTGGGCTTGGTGGGGTTGCCTGCCGGAGCGGGAGACAAGTATCCGGCCTCGTTGTCCGGAGGCATGGTGAAACGAGCAGCACTGGCGAGAGCCTTGGCGCTTGATGCGAACATCCTGTTTCTTGACGAACCCACCGCAGGACTGGATCCAATCGGGGCTGCATCTTTCGACCAATTGATTCTGACCCTGCGCAATGCACTGGGCCTCACGGTGTTTCTGGTAACCCACGACCTCGATACGCTGTACACCATATGCGACCGTGTCGCGGTCCTGGCGAACCAGAAGGTACTCATCAACGACGGCATCGAGGCAGTCGAGCGCTTCAAGCACCCGTGGATACAGGAATACTTTCACGGCCCCCGTGGCCGTGCGGCCGCACAGGCCACTGGTGCTTCCAGCCAAGAGACGCAGCCATGAAACCCCTCCGCATCTGCATCATTCTTCCGTCGCGCACGCATTGGGCTGGGCGCACGCAATATTTAAACTCTGAGAACGAGGTGGTCTGATCATGGAACCACGTGCCCATCATGTATTCATTGGTCTGTTCGTCGTGCTGCTCGGTGCGATTGGTATTGGCTTCGCGCTTTGGCTCAGCGACACACGTTCCGACCACGATTACCAGTATTACCGGATTATGTTCGATGAGCCAGTGACCGGGCTTACGCCCGGCAGCCAGGTTCAGTACAGCGGAATCACGATTGGCGAAGTCGTTGCACTTTCTCTTTCACCGCGAGACCCAAGGCGGGCGATAGCGCGCGTACGCATCAATGCCACCATCCCGGTCCGGCAGGATACCCGCGCTGAATTGGTCATCACGGGAATTACCGGCAACGCGGTGATCGAGTTGAGCGACGGTGGGCCAAACGTGCCATTGCTGGATCGGAGAGAGGACGAGGAACCGTTGATCCTCGCACCACGTTCGGCGATGGCATCCCTGGTCTCCGGTGAGGGGAACAGCATGACGACACTCAACGGCATCTTGCTGCGCACGCAGGAGTTACTGTCGAAGGAGAATTTGGCTCTTGTGCACCGCAGTCTGGTGAATCTTGAACAGACCACGGGCGCGGTCGCTGACCAGAGGGCCGAGATCGCGACGTTAATCAGCAATCTGACCGAAGCAAGCAGAGAATCGACAGCTGCCGTGCGCCAAGCAAATAGCACTCTTCGCGATGCCAACCTGCTACTAAATAACGATGGTAAGCAAATCATGGTGAACACGCGTGATGCAACGGCATCCCTCGAACGCGCCGCTTTCAGGGTTGAGACGCTACTGCAAAACAATCAGGAATCGCTGAACCAGGGCTTGGCCGCCACAGGTCCTGCCATGCACGAACTCCAGCAGGCGCTGGCCAATCTAAACACCGTGCTGCGCCGACTGGATCGCAATCCGGCGCAATACCTGCTCGGTGGAGAGAACATTGAGGAAACCAAGCCGTGAACACTTCCGCCAGGATGATTCCCGTCGCTGCCGTGACTATGACGCTAGTACTCGGCTTGTCCGCGTGCAGTGTGCTTCCCAAAGCAGCTCCAATGGTCACCTACAAATTGCCCGACTATCACATCGCCCAGGCGGAGAGTACGCCGCGCGCCGTTCCGGGACCCGGGGCGCTGCGCGTCTACGCCCCTGAGAGTAGTCGCGTCCTGGATTCGGAGCGGCTGTTCATTGCGCAGCCCGATGGTCGCTTGTCGGCTTGGCAAGGAGTGCGTTGGGCCGACCCCGCACCGGTGCTGCTGCGTGACCGAATCGTCGAAGCCTTCATGCGCGATGGGCGGTCGACTTCCGTGATTACCGATAGCACCCCAATGAGCGCCGATATGGAGTTGCGCAGTACGCTGCGGGCGTTCCAGCTCGAATACCGCGGCACTGAAGCGATCGCCGCGGTTCGGCTCGATGTGCAACTGGTCGATCCGGCCAAACGGACTGCTATTGCCAGTAGACGCTTCGAAGCAATCCAAGCCACAGGCAGCAAGCGAGAGGCCGATGTGGTGAGCGCGTTCGGTGTCGCCACGGATATATTGGCCGGGCAGATCGTTGAATGGGCAGTTCAGGTCGGGGCAGCGCGTTTGCGAGTTGCACCGGAATTGGCAAGCAACCATGCACCCACAGCGTCGTCGATAAGCACAGACTAGTCGTCTTAACGGAGCACAGAAGCTAGGGCCAAAACGCTGCTCGACACCTTAACTCGGTACGACAGCCTACGGCCCCGATCCAATCCCAGGACCTCTTTGCCGTCCAACCTCCCATGACACACCGCCGCCGCGTACAGTCGCGGCGATCTGCTGCCCCAGTCGTGGCTCGATTATCGGCCGCCAAGGCACCAGACTGAATCCCATGCCGTCATCGAGCAGCGCATAGCGACCGCTGGCGAGCATGACCGAGCGCCGGTAGATGCCGGCTACGCGCTGCCCGTCTGTGACGTGCCGATGCTCCAATCCGCTATCGGCGGCAATGTGCTGGGCGGCCTGCGCCAGCTCCCGATTGCGCAGCGTTTCCAGCAGATTCCGGGAGAGAATCAGCCGCTGCCCGCGCCGCTGGGCCAGCCCCTGTTCTTCGAGGAAGTCGGCGCGCTGCTGCAAGGCTTGCCTAGCATCGCCGCCAAAGCCCAGGTCGCCCAGTCCCTTGCCGCCGCCGATCAACTGCTGATCCAGCCAGGTCGCGCCGATGACGCGGGCCTGCCGTTCAATCGGCAGATGCGATTTCAGTTCGACCGCCACGCCGCCCAGCCGCTGCGCGTCGTACTGGCGGCCACGCTCGGCCAAGTCGTCCGGCACCTTCCATAACCCCTCGGCCACGCGCTCCACGATGCCGGCCCGCCGTAGGGCTTCCAGCCGGCGGATATGGGCCGCCACAGCCTCTTGCGGGTCGCGGCCGGGCTTGGCTCGGCCTTGCTCGATCGCCAGGTGGTGATCGGTGCGGTACAGGCCATTGCTCGCCAGCGTGGCGATGTTCTTGTCGGCCGCCCGCACCTCGGCGGAACCGCGTACCTCCACCACCGCGCCGATGGGATAGTTCGCCAGCTCGTCGCGGGCGTCCAACGCGACGTAGTGGGCTTTGCCGTCCAACCCGTCGATGACCAGATAGCCGCGGTCGTGCAGCTCGTCGGCCAGACCCTTAGCAGCCACGCGACCGACGATAGTGCGGCCGTCGTCGCCCGGCTCGAACACCGCCAGCTCGCGAGGCTTGCCGCTCATGGCCCGCTGCATCGTTCGGATGATGTCGCCACGCTCGCCCAGGGCACGCAAGGTCTTCTCCGCGTCCGCATGGACGGCCCAGGTGCCGGGCTGCACCTCGTCGGCCAGGCCCAGGCGCTGCAAGTGTTGCAGGCGGCCGATCAGCAGCAGGCGCTGGCGTTGCAGCCGGGGTTCGTTGAAGCGTTCGATCTGCACCCGGCCATCCTCGCCGGCCTCGCGCTGCAACGTGCGGTCGAGGCTCGTCCACCGCTCTTGCTCCACCTCGCGCTGCAAGGTCTGCTGGATCTCCAGTTCGGTGCGCGGCCCCAGCCATTCCGTCGCCAGCTCGGCGGCGCGATGGCGGAAGCCGTGGGCGATGTAGTCGCCCGCGATGATGAGGTCTTTGCCGGTATCGTCGCGTCCGCGCACGATCAGGTGCGTGTGCGGGTTGTCGGTGTTCCAGTGATCGACCGCCACCCAATCCAGCCGCGTCCCCAGGTCGGCCTCCATCCGGTTCATCAGGTGCCGGGTGTAGGTGCGCAGGTCGTCCAGCTCCGCACTGTCTTCAGGTGAGACGATGAAGCGGAAATGATGTCGGTCGTCCTGGCAGCGTTCCTTGAAGGCATCGAGGTCGGCTTCGTCGGTCTGCGGCCCGTAGGCACGGCCCGGCTCGCCGTTCCGGCCGGCACCGTCGCGCTCGATGTAGCGCAGGTGCTTGGCGAGCGACTGCGGACTGGCGTTGCGCTGGTTGACCAGCAGCGTCTTGATGGTCACGCGCCGTGACATAGGGGTCAGCTTTGCGCCTGCGAAGCGCGCCGCCGTATGGCCGCGTCCAAGCCGTGAGCCGGGCCGCTGGCCGGCGTGCTGGCCGCTCCCGCCAGCGGTAGGACGGCGCACCGCCGACTTGCCGCCGCTGGCCTTGCCAGCCTGCTTGAGCACCTTGGAAACGAAGCTCTGGCCCTGGCCTTTGCCTCGGTTCTTCGGCGCGCCAGGGCGCACCCAGAAATCATGGTCGCCGCGGTCGGTCATGGCTGTGCTCCCTGCAAGCTCCGGCGTGTCCGAGCGTGCGAAGCACGCGGACATGCCTGCATCGGCGCGTGCCTCGCGCCCCACGCGGCACGGCGGCGAAGCCGCGCCGTGCCGCGCCACCCCCACGTGCAGACTGGCTTTGCGGGCGGCAGAGTGCCGAACCCTTTTGTCTTGCCTTCCGCCTTTGCCCCTCGCTGTCGCTCCGGGCGTCGGCGGCCCGGCGGCGTTGCGCTGCTTGCAGCCAGCCCGTCGGCGAACGCGCCAATGGCCGCAGGCCGGGCGCGTTCGAGGCAAGACGCCTGCACGCTGGACGGCTGCGCCGGATGTTGCGCGAGGCGCGGCGCGAATGCGCCCGCGCTGCACGCGCGACGACACGGCGGCAGCCACTGGAACGGCATGCCCGATGGCACGATGAGAGGCACGGCAACGTGCAGCGAATCGGCGGCCATCATGGACGTGCCTCCAGCCAGACCGGGTGCGCGACGCCGATCACGGCGGATGCGCTGACCGGGCCGAAATAGCGGCTGTCGAACGACGCCGGATTGGTCACGCTCAACAGGAACAGCTCGCCCGGTTCGAGGCGGCGGCAAAGCTGCAAGGATGGCAGCGGCCGGCCCAGCCGGTCGGCAAGCAGCGCGGCGGCCGCAGGCACGCCGTCGATGCGTACCTGCCCGGCGACGATGCAAACGTGTTGCGGCGCGACCGCGCCCACACGTTTGAGCAGCGGAACGCGGGTCGGCAGGTAGCCGCGCTGCGCAGCCAGCATGGCGGCCCTGTCGGGCAGCGGCACCAGCACGATGCTGTCCACGGACAGCGGACGTGGCAGCGAGGCGGTGCGCGGGTCGAACGGTTCGATGCGATACCAGCCGACCGCCACGCTGTCGGACGGGTTGTAGGTCAGACGCGGCAGCGGCGACACGAAAGCCGCCCAGGCCAGCGCAGCGAGGCCGACGGCGGCGAAGCCCGCCAGCACGATGCGAACGCGCAGGCGCGAGCGAGGATGCGGCGCGGCTTCGTGCGTGCATGTGGTGTTGGATTGGGTCGTCATGGCAGCGCCCTTCCGGCCAGCCAGGCGGCGTGCCGCTCGGCGGTGTATTCGGGCAGCGCCAGGCGGGCCGCCAGACGGTTGCCCAGCGTACGCCAGTACGCGGGCGACACGTCGATGGCGGCGATGCTTTGCCCTTCGATGCCGTCGATGCGTTCCAGCACGGCACGCACCGCGTTTTCGCCTTCGGCGTGCAGCAGCAGGCGTGCGCCCGGCCGCACGCCGGGGATGCGCTGCATGTCGTCCAGCGGCGTGGCGGCTTGCATCACCATGAGCTGCCAGCGGATCGTGCCGTAGTCGTTTGCCTCCCAGCGCACACGGCAGAACATTGCACGCGGCAGGAACACCGCGCAGCGCCGCCAGCGGTCGAGCCGCAGCGTGCGCGCCGGCTCGCCGAAACGCAGGTAGAGCTTGAAGCGCGGTTCGATGTAGGCGAGCGATACGCGAGTCAGCGGCACGCTGCCAGCCTGGCCGACGAGCGTCGAAAGCGAAGGCAGCGGCGCAGCGGCCGGTGCAGCCGTCGCCGCGTGAGCGGCAGGCAAGGCGGATACGTTCATGGCAGGTTCTCCGTGCGCTTGTCGGGAAACTCCCGTTCCAGCAGGCCGCGCAACAGTTCGGCCACGGTCACGCCCTGGCCGAAGGCGGCGATCTTGATGCGCGCGCGCAGCGCGGGCGTCACGTCGAGCGTCAGGCGAGCCGTGTAAAGGTCGCCTTTGTTGAGCGCATCGGCATCGCCCTGGCGAATCCACGCCTCGGCGTGCGGATTCGCGGGCGGACGCGCGCCGATGCCGACGCGCTTGCTGCGTGGGCCGCTCATGTCGGCCACCGCAGCAGTTCATCGGTGAGCGCGGCGATCTCGCGGGCGGCGGCGCTGTCGGGCGCGGTTTCGCGGGCGAGCCGGCCAGCGGCCACGCTGTCGGCGAAGACGATGCGCTAGTGGCCCCACGAACGCAGCGCCCACA